>NZ_JVPT01000048.1:0-106375 GCF_001055915.1 Corynebacterium sp. 212_CJEI
TTCTGATCCGTAGTCAGATGCTCTATCCGTTGAGCTACGGGCGCGTGTGGCGGAGGCGAGAGGATTCGAACCTCCGGCCCGTCGCAAGACAGGCAACTCCTTAGCAGGGAGCCCCATTCGGCCGCTCTGGCACGCCTCCAAAACCACTGGCATCGATCCCGCTTCAGCAAAGCTGTTCGCCATTGCGTGGACGAGACCAAATAACCGCAGCCAATCCTACAGAACACAAGAATTGAAAAGCAAAACACCCGCGGAGCCACCAAATACGGCGCCACAAATAGCGACCACACCTTGGGATTTTGCGGGGATTCTGTACTGCCCAATCCGGGCCATGTTCTACAGTTAGGCCTATGACCAACGATGCATCTTCAGTTCAGCCCAAAACCCGCGCCGACCTCGAGCAGGTTCCGGCCTATGTCCCGGGCAAGGCTGTGCCCGGCGCGCTGAAGATCGCGTCCAATGAAATGACCCAACCGCCACTGCCCTCGGTGGTGGAGGCCATCTCACAGACCATCGCTGACCCAACCACCAGCCCGAACCGCTACCCGGACATGGGCGCGGTTGACCTGCGCATTAAGCTCGGCGAGCACCTGGGTCTGCCCATGGAGCAGGTCGCGGTCGGCTGCGGCTCCTCCGCTCTGTGCCTGCAGCTCGTGCAGGCCACCTGTGAGGATGGGGATGAGGTCGTGTTCCCGTGGCGCAGCTTCGAGGCCTACCCCATTCTCGCTCGCGTCGCCGGGGCTACTCCGGTGCCGGTGCCGCTGGATGCGCAGGGTCGCAATGATCTTTCGGCAATGGCTGCCGCTATCACCGGCCGCACACGCCTGGTTTTCGTCTGTAATCCCAATAACCCGACGGGCACGACCATCACTCTCGCGGCTTTCGCGGAGTTTATGGCGCAGGTTCCGGGCGATGTTGTGGTCGCTCTCGACGAGGCGTACATCGAGCTGGTGGACGAGGCCACTCATGCCGCTACCCCGTTGGCGCATGAGCTGCTGGATACCTACCCCAACCTGGTCGGTTTGCGCACATTCTCCAAGGTCTACGGTTTGGCCGGGCTTCGTGTGGGCTACATGTTCGGCCCGGAGAAGCTTGTGGAGGCCGTGAATAAGGTCGCTATCCCCTTCTCCGTAAACACTCTCGCGCAGATTGCCGCGCTCACCTCGCTCGACGCACAGGAAGAGCTCACCGCCCGCATTGCTGAGGTCCGCGCACAGCGCGTCGCCGTCACAGAGGCCATCAACGCCGCCACCGGCCGCGAGACGGTGCTGCCGAACTCGCAGGCCAACTTCATTTGGATTGACGAGGGGCGGATCGCGAATCTCTCTTTGCTTGACGACGTCTCGGTGGCCACCACCACGGATCTCGGTGACTTCCTGGCGCAGCGCAACATTCTCATCCGCTGCTTTGCCGGCGAAGGTGCTCGCATCACCATCACTACTGAGGAAGAGACCTCGCAGCTGCTGGCTGCGCTAGGAATTGAGCGCTAACAGCTATCGCTCAGCTAGCAGCTACCGGCGCGGCCGGTGGTCGCGCCACCGCTGCGCTCAATCGCCTTTGCGATGCGGTCAAGCATTTGCTGGCCGGTCTCATAGGTGCCGTCGTCAGGCTGGGCTGCTATAGCGACACCAACGAAGGTGCCCGGCTTCTTGCCCGGCAGATAGCCGAACTGCCGCACAAGGTAGACGCCTTCATCATCGGGACCCCAACCGCCCTTGAAGTGGGCGCCGCGGATGCGTCCGAGGCCGTAGGACTGCTCGTCGGCAATCTGTCCCATGAGGTCAGCGACCTTTGGGCCCGCCTCGATGCACTGCAAATTGGCGCCGAAAATAGCCTGGTCGCGCAAATCCCACTGCGTCTGCCCGAAGACGGTGTATTCCGCACGGATGCGGTCAGTGCCCATGACGGTGCGGGTGTCGTGGCCCTCTCGGAGAATCTCGTCGGTGGTCGCGCCCGCGGTCGCGTCATCGCCCAGGGAGTACCACATGGACTCAGCCGCATCGTTATCGGAAACCGTGATTGCGGCTTCGACCAGGGAATCCACGCCCGATTGGCGCACATAAGCCACCGCAATCGGCACCTTGGAGGTCGACCAGGCCGGACCCGTTTTGAAGTCACCCGTGGAAACCACTTCGGAATCCTTATCCGGCGTTGCCAGAGCGGCGCCGGCCAAACCACCGAGTTCCTTTTGCGCGGATTTCACGGCCTCGACAACTTCGCGAGGCATCTCACCGGGCACAACTTTCCCGTCGGAGGATGCGCCGCCGGGGCCGTCGTCAAGCGGATTGGATAGCGTCGGCGACGGCATGCCCGCCGAGTCGGAGCCGATGGTGCAGGCGCTAAGGCCGAGCGTGACGACGGCGGTTGCGGCCAGAGCCGCTCGGAGACGTTTAGACAATGTGCACCGTCGCATTCGTACCGCCGGTACAAGTGACAACCTCACCGTTATCGCGGCAGGTCATGCTGTATGTCTTGCCTGTTGTTGGGCTGCTAGCGGTGACAGTACCGTTGAGCTTCTTCGTAAGTTGGTACTGCTCAACGAAGGAATTGCGGACGTTGGTGGCAAACTGACAGGTCGTCGTGTTACCGCCGACATCTTCTGCATATACCAAGTTCAAATCACCCGGATCGCCCGAGCCGGAGCAGTGACGCCAGTTCGATGGCGGCTGGAACCCTTCAGCGCGACGCTTCTGCTCAGCGGTCGACGAGGTGGAGGAACCCTCAGCACTAGCGGACTGAACCGACTGGGGCGAGTTGCTGCCGGCCGAATTCACTCCCTTCGAATCGGAGAAGTAGAAGTAAGCCATTGCGCCGACGAAGAGAGCGACCGCAACGAGTGCCAGGACAATAACCGCGATGGTCAGCCCCTTGTTGTCATTGCGCGGCGCAGCAGCCGGACCAGCTTGCGGACCTGGAACATAGGGGGCAGGGCGGTATGGTTCAGGCTGCTGGGACTGTGGATACTGCTGCTGCAGATACTGGGTTTGCCCCTCAGGCTGCTCCCACTGTGACCCATCCACAGCGCTCCACGCATTTGCCGGCGTATCAGCGGAGGGTTGATCATCTGACGTGCCCGGATTTATGCTCCACTCACCGAACGAGTCGTCCGAGTGGTTGCTCCGATTCGTTGCCATTGTTCGACCTTTTCCTCAATACCGTCCGCCAGCATGACGCTGGGTTTGTATTACAGCAAGACCGAGCTTACCGGTTTTGGCAATTTGCCCGTATTGTTTCAGGCCACAGTACACGTTGGTCGGAGCAATTAAATTACCTCCGCAAAATTACCTGTGGCAGATTTCGGACACACGAAACCCCCGACCGCATGCGACCGGGGGTTTACGTTCTGTAATTCGCTCTCTATCTGGGGAAGTTTTTACTCATCCCTGGAGAACTGCCGCTAATCGCGACCTAGAACAGTCGTTAGAACGGCCACCACGACGGCTTCGCATTCTTGTTCACGACTACCTTTTCGCCGCCAACGACCCAGTTCGCGGTCGGGTTAAAAGCCGCGCCCAAGTTGGCGTAGCCGCCGTTGTCGAACTCACCTTCGTAGTCCGGAGCCCTGTACGTGAAGTCAACGGAGACAGACTTCGAACTGCTGACAGTCGGGTTGTCCTTGAAGGCACCGAGGAAGCCGCCCTCCGTCCAGGACAGGCGCACCTGACGATTACCGTTGCGCTCGGTGTTGACGTACTCCCCCTCCTTCAGCGTGTAAATACCGCCGCCGAGGATATTGTCCTGCGACTGGCGAGTCACACGAACGAGCTCAAAGTCAGCCGGGATGTTGTGGCCGATTCCCCGCAGTTTGCCTTCGCCATTGACGCCGACGACCTCAATACGGATGGTGACCTCGTCACCCGGTCGGGCCTCCTTACCGCGGATAATCTGCGAGTAAACATCAGCAGACCAAATCGGGCCACCGACAGTGCCGAGCTTCACCTTCGGGGCGCTCGAGCCCGGCAGAGTCAGACCAGGCGAATTAAGTCCTGGCGAGTTCAGACTCGGCGAGGGCAGACCCGGGGACTGCGCCATGGCAGGAGCGCCGAAACCGAAGGTCAAGCCAGCTGCGAGGGTAACTGCGGCAATGGCGGTACGGGAGCGACGTCGCGGACGAGAGGCCTTAGTGGTCTGGGCGTGTGCGTTGTACATGTTGAGAAGCTTTCTGTGAGACCTGAGAACTATCGAGATGAAAGTGCGCAGATGGAAACTACTTAGCGGTTAATGCCCGGCGACGGCAGCCCCGGGGACTGGAAGCCCGGCGACTGCAGGCTCGGGGAGCCCAGCGAGCCACCCGGAACACCCGGAATACCCGGAGCCGGCGCCTCCCGCTTCACAGTGAGCTTCGGCCCCATGTCATGCAGCTTCTCCACCTTGTCGCCTGGGTTGAAGTGGATTTCGGTTCCCGTATTCAACGCACCGTCGGCAATCGCGTCCGTGACGCGGTACTGCCACTTGAAACTCACAGTCGACGTGGTCGGGGAGCCCCATGCCTGAAAGATGGTGCCGGCCTTAAACTCCACCGCACCGTTGTTAACGATTTCCAGCCACTTATCCGACTCGTTCGGATCCGCCCAGTCATCGCTGCCGACCTTGTACGTCGCCGAGTTGGCCACGTACTGCAGGCCGTTCGGAATGACATCGGTCATGCGCTGAATGTAGGACTTAAACAGTTTCGGATTGTTGTCCGTGTAGGTCAGAGTAAAGGTCACGACATCGCCAGGCTTGACGACGGCACCCGCGACACCATTGACCTCAACGGATCGCGTCACATTGGAGTTCTTCCAGCTATGCGTCGCGCTGGAGGAACCAGTACCGGTGACTTCACCAATGGCGTCGGTGACAGTCTGAGTGATGGAATCAACGCTCAGCAGGTCCTGAGCATGTGCAGTATTACCGAATCCCGCAAAGGTCATACCTGCGGCTAGAGAGAGTGCAGCAATGCGAGCAATGCTGCGGTTACGTACGGTGCGAGTTGCCATCTGTCACGGGCTCCTTTTAACGATGCGAAGACTTGTGGTCGGAGTAGGCCAACATGGCGGTTCTCCAGCAGGAATGCACGCGTGATGCATCGGCGTGCGGTTCACTTGGCGATAGTTAATACGACACCTATCGACGGCGGCAACAAGTAGCCATTTTTCGAACATCAACCTAAAAATCGAAAACCATGTCGCCACAGCAGTCACACCAGTCACATGTCCGCACATGCATTACAGGTTTGGGCCGGCTGGAATACTTTTAACTATAGAAATACGCACTGCCCTGAAATGGCTGTTCCTCACCGCTGCCAAAATTGCCCCCATTTTCCATCCCGCGACAAAACACCCCAGCTTGCCCCCTGTAACGCTGTTCAGGGGTATCCAAAGAGCCCAATTACATGCCCGTCCGACCACCCCATAACGGGGTTAACCACGAAAGCCTCCCAAAGGTCCGACTATCCGTCGCTGACCTCAGCACATACGCCAACTTTTAAGAGAAATGAAGAAACCCTCGGTAGAACATCTACCGAGGGTTTCTATCTGCGGAAGCAGGGGGATTTGAACCCCCGGAGGTGTGACCCTCGCTGGTTTTCAAGACCAGTGCATTCGGCCGCTCTGCCATACTTCCAACGCCAACATCATAACCGCATACCGCCGTGAGGCAGCAAACGCCCTCATAACACCCCTTGCCAGCACCTTTCGCTAGCCTTCTCATCCCACACCACACCCCAAGCATCCACCTCTACAGACATAACTATTTTTGCTAATTGCAAAAGAGCTTGAAATACCGCGTGCATAACCAGTTTTTGCATTACCTTTGAAGACTATGAAGGCAATCATTCAGACTGATCTTTCCAACCCCCGCGCCCTGGAATGGGCCGATGCTCCGGAACCGACTCTCGAGGATGGGCAGGTGCTGGTCAAGGTCAAAGCCGCTGGCGTAAACCGCGCTGACCTGCTGCAGGCCGCTGGCCACTACCCGCCACCGAAAGGCGTGACCGACACCCTCGGCCTGGAGTGCGCGGGTGTCATTGAAGAGGTCAAGGGCGACTCTCAGGGCTGGAAAGTCGGCGACGAGGTCTGCTGCCTTCTCTCCGGTGGCGCTTACGCCGAAAAGGTCGCAGTCCCGGCCGGCCAGATTCTCCCACTGCCACATGGCTACTCCTTCACCGAGGCCGCATCTATCGTCGAGGTTGCCTGCACGGTGTTCTCGAATGTCGTGATGATTGCCGGCCTAAAGGAAGGCGATCTACTACTGGTTCACGGTGGCGCGGGGGGCATCGGCACTTTCGCTATTCAGATGGCCAAGCAGCTTGGCGCTCGCGTCGCAGTCACCGCCGGTTCAGCGGAGAAGCTGGCTAAGTGCAAGGAGCTCGGCGCCGACATCCTCATCAATTACAAGGAAGAGGACTTCGAGGAAATCGTCGCAGCTGAGGGCGGCGCCAATGTCATTCTGGACATCATGGGCGCAAAGTACCTCGACCGAAACGTCAAGGCCCTGACGAAGGACGGCCACCTGGTCATCATCGGCATGCAGGGCGGCGTAAAGGGCGAGCTCAACATCGGCCGCCTGCTGAGCAAGCGCGGCTCCATTACCGCCACCGGCCTGCGCTACCGCGATCTAGCTGACAAGGCTCGCATCGTCAACGCCACAGAGGACACCGTTTGGCCAATGCTTGCCGACGGCACCGTCACCCCTCAAATTCATGAGGTCATGGATATGCGTGACGCAGCCAAGGCCCACGAACTGCTCGACAGTGGCGCGGTCAGCGGCAAGATTGTGCTGACCGTCTAGTTAGCTGACCGCCTAGTTAACCGAGCGAGGCAACTGCGCGCACGAGCTGGTCAATATCGTGCGGCGTATTGAACGGCTGGAGGCCAACTCCCACGGCACCTCCAGCCTCATCGATGCCCATGGCCTCCAGCAGTGGCGATTCGTATGCATCAACAATGCTGGTCACCAGGCCATTATCCAGCAGCCTGTCCACGACCACCTTCGCCGACACCCCATCGACGAGGAAGCTAACGCGCGGAATGTGCTGTGCCCGCGACACACTCGCGAAAGAATCATCTTCGGTATCCATGCCGATGATGTACACCCGAGGCAGGGTCATCAACGCTGCAATCAGGCGTTCCGACAACGTCGTCAAGTAGCGAGAAACCTGCGGCATCGCCGTTTCAATGCGATGCCTACGTGACCCCCTCGCCGTGCTATCCAGCGATGCCAGGTGCAGCACCGATTCCGACACTCCGCCGAGCAATGCCGGCGACACCGCGGAAACCTCGATCCGCTCGACGCCGCGCACATTCGGCACATAGCTTAACGACGTCATGCGCTCGAACATCTCGGGATCCTTGAACACCAATGCTGCGACCTCAGGCCCGCCCAGCACGGAGGCATCAACCAGCATGATGTCGGCGCCCAGCTTGCTCATCGACACATCGCGGTAGGCGACAATATCCGAGGCATCAACCAAAACCCAGGCGTTGGAGTGCTCATGCACCCGCCGAGAAATGTCAGCTACCGGGGCAATGGTGCCAATGAACGGATCCGCGGCCGGGACGACAACGAGGCGAGTGTGCTCGTCTACGAGCTCGTCGAACTGCCAGGACGGCAACGTACCCGAGGACAAGTCGGCCTCAGCAATGCGGACTTGAGCTCCGTAGAGATTGGCTGCCCGGCGTAGTGGTGCGTGTACAACTTGCGAACCAATGCGAGAAATCACCAGGTTAGAGCCGAGCGTCAAGCGTCGACTCATTGCGGACGTGAACTGCTCCATGAGCACCTCACGCGAAGATCCCAACACCACGCCGGCGACCGGGCCGCCAGTGAGGTCGGCAAAAGCCCGGCGCGCACTGGCGGTTAGCTCCGCTGCAGCGGGAACGCCCGAGCTGCGCGACTGGCCATGAGCCCCCGCCCCAGTCTCACCAGGAAGGGACTTCTGGGCATTGCGAAATGCAGAAATCATCGCAGCCTGGACACGCTCGGGTACCTGGGTGCGTTGACCCGCATTGAGGTATGTCCACCCGTCGGAAAGCGACGAGTAAGCACCCCTGGTTGTCGGCACATCGAAGGCCATGAAAACCCTTTCCCGGTTTCGAATTCAAGCTGCGATATCTATTTCAGAGTTAACTGTGCAATCACCCACGAATCGAGCGTTCATGCCCCGAACCGTGTATCGCTTGCACATCTTAGTTGGAACCAATTCTATCGAAGCAACCCCATATAGGATAATCTTTATCCCTTTTTAGCAGTTGCTTAAAATTGGCCGAACTTTTCCTGCCTGTATCCATGCGCAAGCACTCCCGATGCGTGAACCATATGCACCAGCTGCATGCCATAAAGCAGTTACAGCGGCGATTGTATGTAAGTTTTCCAGGGTCACATAACCAGTCACATAACCAACCGTGGAAACAGCCTCAGAAGCACCACGTCACCACCAATGACGACCACCCCACGCGACGGTTGTTCGCCGTCACGACGTGGAATAATGGCTCGCCCGGTGCCGTCGGTATTCAATCTAAACCGCCCTAGCTAGTATTTTGGAGACGTGACTAACGCAGAAAATGATCGCCAATCCGCAGCTGCAGCCGACCAGCCGGCCAATACTGTGCGCAATGGCTCCGCTATCCGCACGGAGGAAACTCTCCGTCGCGACATTGCGCGCATAACTGACGCAACGGGTGAGGCACCGGCTTTCAAGTCGCGTTCCCGCACCATGGGCGCTGCCTGGCAGGATCTGGTTACCGGCTTCGGCCAGCGCGAGCTGTGGCTGCAGCTGGGCTGGCAGGACATCAAGCAGCGCTACCGCCGCTCCACGCTTGGCCCACTGTGGATCACCATTGCCACCGGCGCCATGGCCCTCGCTCTCGGCCTGCTGTACTCGCTGCTGTTCCAGCAGGAGCTGGCGTTCTTCCTGCCACACGTGACCGTTGGCCTGATCATCTGGGGATTCATCTCCGGCTGCGTGCGCGAGGGCGCAACCGTCTTCATTGAAAACGAAGGCCTGATCAAACAGTTGCCCAGCGCGCTGAGCGTTCACGTCTACAGGCTGGTATGGCGGCAGCTGCTCTTCCTGGCCCACAACATGGTGATCTGGCTGATCCTCGTGCTGGTCTTCCGGCCGGATTTGGGCTGGAACTTCTTCCTGGTCATCCCCGCGATGGCGCTGCTGGTGGTCAACGGTGTGTGGGTGACGATGTTCTTCGGCATCATCGCTACGCGCTACCGCGACGTGGCACCACTGCTGGATTCCCTAATTCAGCTGGTGTTTTACATGACTCCGATTGTGTGGACCACCAAGACGCTGGAGGAACAGGGCGGTGCCGTCGCCGAACGCGCACGCATCGCAGAGATCAACCCGCTGTTCCACTACCTGGAAATCATCCGTGCCCCGCTAACCGGCGAGCCGGTGGATACCTACCACTGGTGGATTGTCCTCGCCTGCACCGCAGTCGGCCTGCTGCTGGCACTCGGGGCTATGCGCCTGTGGCGCTCCCGCGTGAGCTACTGGGTTTAGGCCGCAAGGGCCGTCGTAAAGCGAATAGAACTAGTAAGGGATAAGCATGGTCAGCATTGATACTTACAACGCGTGCGTTGACTTCCCCATTTTCGACGCCAAATCGCGGTCGATGAAGAAGGCGTTCCTCGGCGCCGCGGGTGGTGCGATTGGCCGCAATGACTCCAACGTCGTGGTTATTGAGGCGCTGAAGGACATCAACATCCACCTGCGTGAGGGCGACCGCGTCGGCCTGGTAGGTCACAACGGCGCGGGTAAGTCCACGCTGCTGCGACTGCTGTCGGGCATCTATGAGCCCACGCGCGGTGCCGCCGATGTGCGCGGCCGTGTGGCTCCGGTGTTCGACCTCGGTGTCGGCATGGACCCGGAGATCTCAGGCCTGGAAAACATCATCATCCGCGGTCTGTTCCTGGGGCAGACGCGCAAGCAGATGAAATCCAAGCTCGACGAAATCGCAGAATTCACCGAACTCGGCGACTACCTGCACATGCCACTGCGCACCTACTCCACCGGTATGCGCGTGCGACTGGCGCTCGGCGTGGTCACGTCCATTGAGCCGGAGATTTTGCTTCTCGACGAAGGCATCGGAGCCGTCGACGCCGCATTCATGGCGAAGGCCCGGACGAAGTTGACCGAATTGGTCGACCGCTCCGGTCTGCTGGTGTTTGCGTCGCACTCAAATGAGTTCCTGGCGCAGCTGTGCGACACGGCGCTGTGGATTGATCACGGTACGGTTCGACAGGCAGGGCTTGTCGACGAAGTGGTCGAAGCCTACGAAGGTAAAGAGGCCGCCGACCAGGTGCGCCGCGTGCTCGCGCAGCGACGGTAGCAGCTTCGCCGGGAGTCCGGGCGCAGTTCCCCATCGTGGCCGAGCGGGCGGCTGGCGAGCGGCTGGCGGGCGGCTGGCGGGCGGCACGGATGCTTGGAATTGCTCACCCGGAGCAACATGGCAAGATAGACAGCAATAAAAACAGTAATAAACGGTACGTCCCCGATGGAGAACGAAGTGAGCGAAAACTCGGCTGACCACCCAAATCACGATGAGGCAGCAACGGCCGCAATCGTGGTGACTCACAACCGCATCGAGGACCTGCGTCAATCGCTTCCCATCGTTGCCAGCCAGACCCACATGCCGAAGTGGCTCATCATCGTCGACAACGGCAACGACCCGAAGGTCAAGGAACTCGCCGAGCAGGTGGCGGCGCAGCAGTCGTCGGAAAGCGGATCGGCGCCGGAGATTCACTACGTCGGTTCCAAGACGAACCTGGGCGGCGCTGGTGGTTTCGCACTGGGTATGCTGACTGCGCTGTCGCTGGGCGCGGAGTGGATTTGGTGCGCCGATGATGACGGGCGCCCGGAGGACTCCTACGTGCTGAAGGCGCTGCACAGCTGCGCGCGACGTCACCAGCTCGACGCTGTCTCGCCGGTGGTCTGCGACATTAAGGCCCCGAACAAGCTGGCATTCCCCCTGCGCCGCGGGCTGGTGTGGCGCCGTCATCGCGAGGAGCTTTTCGAAAGCGGCATCAACCCCAAACTCCCGGAAGTACGCGACTCCGAGGGCACGAAGTGGTTCACCAATTTCGCAGATCAGAAGGCTGCTACCGGGCTCGAACTGCCTAGCGACCTCGAGACCATCGACGGCAACCACGATCTCCTGCCCGGCATCGCATCCCTGTTCAACGGCGCGCTGTTTAGCGCCCGCTCGCTGGAACAGCTCGGCGTTCCCGACTACCGCCTATTCATCCGCGGCGACGAGGTCGAATTCCACCGCCGCCTGGTCCGCTCCGGCCTCCGGTTCGGCACATGCTTGACGACGGCCTACCTGCACCCCTCCGGTTCGGGTGAATTTGTGCCCATTCTCGGCGGCAAGATGCACACGCAGTACCCGACCAACGACTTCAAGCGCTACTTCACCTACCGCAACCGCGGCTACCTGATGAGCCAGCCCGGCATGCGCAAGCTCATGCCACAGGAGTTCCTGCGCTTCGGCTGGTTCTTCCTGGTCCAGCGCCGCGATGTCCGCGGCTTCTACCGCTGGTTCAAGCTACTGAAGCAGGGGCGCGCGGAGAACTTCGAGCGCTTCGATCCAAAGTCGAAGTAGTTCGGGCTGGCGTTGCGGCGCTGGCATTGGGGCTGAGGCTGTGGCACTGGCCTGGAGCGCAGACGTTGCGGCTGGTGGGGCTGAGGCTGTGGCGCTGGCCTGCATATTTGATCTCGCCCGGGTCGTGTAGTCCGCATTTCGAGTGCTCAGTGCGCAAAAGTGTTACCTAACCCCTGGTTCCCTTCTCCTCCACTGACATATCGATGAGGTATTCACTCATCGATGCGCTACAGCCTGCGCATAAGTGAATAGTCCTACGATAAGTGCGCGGGCCAGGCCAACAGCGTGGCCATAAGTCCTGAAAAGTCATCGACAAGTGGCGGAAAGTTGGCCATAAGTCAGCACAATTGCAATAGGTCAGCAGCTGAACTTAGCCTGAGTCGCGCGAGGTCGGCGCATTTTCCAGAAGCTACAAACGCTGCAAACGCTGCTTACGCTGCTGGATTCTGGACTCACGGAGCTGCCGATCTTTATACGGGACAGTGGCTTGACGAAAACGCCCAACTTCGGACGAAAATACCAACCCACCTGCCTGAATACGCTGACTCTGCCGAATAGCGAACTGTCGCAAGACCTCCACGCAGTCCCCACTAATGACCTGTGACCATTGGAAGCGGAGTACATCTAAGTGGAGGTTCCTCAGACGCTTCTCGCGAGCTTGCTCTGCCAGAAGTACAGTCTCCGTAGCCGCTACCCCGCCACCGGAATACTTAGTCAGCCCATCGAACTCAATGATCAAATTCAGATGAGGCACATAAAAATCGACGCGCCCAATGAATCCTTCACTGTCATAGAACTCGACTTGCTGCATGAGCACGCATTTTTCGTCGTAAAGCGTGGCAATTCCTGAGTCGATTATGCATTTCTTTGTGATTGACTCACCGATGGTTTCGCTGTGTTCGCTGGCAGTTCCGAGTAGCTCACGGGCACGACGGGTCCCCGGCGAACGTGGGTAATTTGTGAGGACTGTATGCAATTCTTCGAGGTCACACCACTGTCGTAGTGCGGTGTCAACGACGACTGGCCCGTTTTCGGACTCGGCGGTGCGGCAGATATCGATGACGGTTTTTGGCACATCGGTAACGCAGCGCCCACCAATGCGAACGATGTCTTGTTCGAGGATTTTGCCACCGACATGGCGCAATCCGCCGCCAGGTCGGCGCAGGCCGGAATTGGCAAGCGCGATTGTGGCATTTCGAACAAGCAACGGGATGCCATGCAACGCAGCGGCTGCTTCGCCTGTAATGATTGCCCCGGAACCTGGCTTGACCAGTGCCTTTATCTGCAGTTGAAAACGTTCGAATGCTGACAGCGCATTCCAGCGAGAGCAATCAATGTAGGTGCCATACGCCAGCCTGAGTAGGGATTTATCTCGAATATTTGTGCTTTCGACGTGCCCGTGTAGATCACCTAGCTCTGACTTGGCACTGACATATTCACAAGGATGCTTGATTTGCTTCTGCGCAGCCGCGTGGATGAGGCCATCGGAATCGTAATTCCAGGTAGGCATTGGTTTTCGGCACTCCCTAAGGTTGGTTGCGTTTTGGCTGCAGGTTCGTTGCAGGCTGACTACAGGTATTCACGCATTGGAATTAGTGCCTTCATTTATGGCCGACTCCGTGAAAATTGGCAGCAGAAAAGCCGCCAAATTGCCCGTTTCTGTGGACAATTTGGCGGCTGTGGATAACTAGCTGCGGACACCCAACTGTGGCTTCCTTACCCCTTGGCGCCGTCCTCAACAGCGAGACCGAACGGGATGCCCGTGTCCGACGGCCAGTATGTCTTGTCAGTCGAGAAGCTAATCGTTGCCTTTTCTCCGTCACTGTGGAGATTTGGGTTAATCACGACATGGTCAATAGTGCGTGTTTCAGATTCATTACTTCCTGCGAGCTTGGCTGTCACGTCAGTTGGCTGGTCAAGAACCAAAATCGCAAATTGTCGATCGTCGGAAATATGGGGGTTAGGATCCTCACGCTGCTGATAAGCGAGAACCTCGGCTCGATTCTGGAAAATCTTCACCGTGCCGGTCACCGTCTGCTGGCCACTGGCGCCATTGCTCGACCCCTGCGAACCCGTATCCGAAGCCCCGGACTGCGAACCCGAGCCCGAGTCCGAGTTCGAACCCGAGCCCTCAGCCTGCTGCCCCACCGTCGGGTTCGGGCCACCGTTGGCACCATCAGCGCCATCGGCACCAGAACCATCAGCACCATTCAAGCCCGAGCCAGAGCCCGGCGCGCAGTCATTACCAGCAGCAATGGCCTCGACAATATCCAGGTTGTCCGCTGGAATCCAGTTAAACTGTTCGAACTCCCCGGCACCCGGATTCGCAGGCGTTTCCACCAGCTCATTGCCCTGGCGCGTCACCAGCAAATCTTCCTGATCGCGCCCCATCCTCTCTGCAGAAAACGAGAACATACCCGGCTGACCAGTAGCTCGCTGAAGGGCGCGACGTACACCGCCCGTTGAAGTCACACCATTATGGTAGGAATTCTGAAACTGAATTTCCTGGCCATTTTCGTCGATGCCGTAGACACCAATCGCATCAATTTCGGCGCTCATCGCACTTGTGCCATAGTTCAGCACCAGCTCGGGCACGCACCCATCATCAAGATGCACGAGCGCATATTTCATCGCCCCACCAGGGCTAACTTCTCCGACAAAAGTCTGCAGTGGCGCTGGATTCGCCAGCACCTGCTTGTACACAACGACGGCCTTCTCCGCCTGCACCTGAGCCGGGGACTTCTCCTGTCCCTGCGCATCGCCATTTTCGCTTGACGACGATCCACTGGCCTCAGCAACCGCCGAACCGCCACTTCGGTCCCCGGAAATCTTGGCAATTAGGAACACGGCCATCGCAAGGATAATCAACACCAGCAGCACCAGGATCGTGATGAGCTGTTTGCGTGTTTTGTCGCCTGTGTTATTCGGGGGCATGGGCGTAGTCATACGAGGCGGAACTCCGTTCGAAAATTTATGAACTTTTAAGGTGAGTAAACACTATTAGAGCACGAAACCGGCGGATTTCCTGCTATCCGACGGTTTCTGCACTTTAGGGGTTAACCCCGCCCAGGCTCAGCCCAATCTCAGCAAGACTACTCGCCTTGGAAGAACTTCTCCCAGTTGTCCTCGCTGGTCAAAAATGGCACGGCGGCACGCCACTGCTTCGCCAGGTCGTCCCACTTGGAGGAAAGTTCGCGCATGAGGCTGATGGTCTCGGCACGCATGGACTTTTCCTTTTCCAGGTCGCGGACCAGGTGACGCACACCGTTCTGGGAAGCATCGGTGACCCAGACATCGTCAAAGGTGGAAATGTGCCACCAGAAGGAGTCCTCGAAGGCCACAGCCACCGGACCCGGGCGCTTCTTGCCCATCTGGGTGTACGCAAGCCGCTTTGCCATCGTCTTGTTTTCACTGGAGATTTCGTGTGACGGTGGGCGAACCGGAGTCAGACCACCCGGCATCTCGTGCATCGGCAGCAGCTCGGTCTCCGGGAAGTTCTTTCGACCAGCAGAAATGCGTGCGAAGTCGCCCTGCGATGCGTTCTTCAGCACCTCCGGGCCACGCAGCAGGTCACGAACAGCTTCCATCTGCGTCCAGGCCAGGCCGTAGCGCATAGAGACCAGGTTCGAGAGGATTCGTCGTGAAGCGACGTTGACCATGTCCTTTGCGGTGACATCGCCGTGCATGGTGGCGGCGATGAGGGAGTTGCGCAGGCCGAAGTACTGGGCGGCGTTTTCGATGTCCTTCCAGTAGAAATCGGCGTGCCAGACGGCGGCACCCGGAATGGTGTCAGTCGGGTAGCCGGCCTTGGCGGCGCGGAAGCCGTAGTCGATGTCGTCGTACTGGAAGAACAGCGGCAGCGCCAGGCCAATCTTCTTAATGACCTCGGACGGCACCAGGCAGGTCCACCAGGCGTTGTAGTCAACGCCCAGGCGACGCAGCTGGTGGTACTTGCGCACGTCCACGTCGGCGTAACCGAACTTGGGGTCGTTCTCCTCGACGGTCAGCGCCTTCCAGTTGTAGGTCTCGCCGGTGCGGAAGAGGCTGGTCGGGTTGAACAGGAAGAGCATCTGCGCGCCGAGCAGCATCGGCTTTTCCGCGCATACGGCCAGGGCGGATAGGCGCAGGGTGGTTTCGGGCTCGGGGCGGATGTCGTCGTCGGTAAGCAGAACCATGCAGTCGCCCGCAGCGGTGGCGTCGCGCATGCCGCGGGAGAAACCGCCGGCGCCGCCGAGGTTTGGCTGGTGGACAACGTTCAGGCGCTCGCCGAGGATCTCCTTGGCCTGGATGAAGTCGGCTTCGTCAGCCGGGTGCTGTTCGCCCTGGTCAACGACGCGGATGGTGCGAACGCGCTCAAGGGCTGGCAAATCCTCAGCCAGCGTAGCGACGGTTCGAGCACAGTCAACCGGTCGGTTATAAGAACAAATGACCAGGTCAGTCGGAATATCGCGCTTGATAGCCGACTTGGGCACAACATAGCGGACATCGGAAATCTTTGCGCCTGCGTCCTCGGTGTCGAAGCGCAGGTGAATGGCACCGCCATCGGCGAAGCGGTCCAGCGGGACGGTCAGGCGAACCTCTTCATTGGCAGAACCCGACATCGGCGAGTGCTCACCGGTCCAGTTGCCGTCGGCATCCGAGCCACCCGCTGCCCAGGAGTCCTCCAATCGGAGGTGGCCCCCAATATCCTCGGTGTAGGCCAGCACACGCGCGGAACCGACCACGCGCGCACGGATTTCGACCTGCTTAATTGAGGTCCAGCGCTGCCAGTAAGAAGCTCGGAAGCGCCCGAAGTAGGTGTCAGTGCGCACTACGGTGTGGCGACCGAGCGTGATCGAGTTACGGGTGGCCTGCACCGAGCTGTCGTAGGCGCCAACGCCTTCGACTCGGTAGTACAAATCCGGCTCCACCCAGTCTGCGGGCGGAGCAAACAGCACGCGCTGAATAGTCAGCATGTCAACATCGGTTTCGGCGGTCAGCTGAGTGGATTCCTTATTAGAAGCAGTCGAAGTCACGTCCCCCAGCGTATCGCGCTATTTCACACGGAAGATGAATACACGCTGAATGATGAAGTTAATTACCGTCGCAACGCCCTGTGCGACGACGAATGCGCCGAACTGTGCCCACTGCGCGTTCCAGTCCCAGGATTCGACGAGCCAGGGCTGCAACACGTTGAAGATGCCGACCTGGGTGGCGTAGGTAATCAGGTACAGCACCGCAACTGCCAGCACCTTCTTCGCCGAGGACTTCGACTTGAAGGTCCAGCGGCTGTTAATGATGTACGCCGTAATCGTGCCGAAAACCCAGCCGACCGTCTTGCCCCAGAAGTTGGTCGCCCCGAAGGCGTTGAGCATGATGAACGTCAGGCCGAAGTCCACCACCGCCGCGATGACGCCGGAGATGATAAAGCGCATCATCTGCACTTTCAGTCCGTGCTCGTCCTTGGTCTCCGTCGCCATTGGCACTGCGGCCGAGTCCTCTACGACAAAACCGTTTTCGTGGGAGCCGTTTCCGAGCTTGCCGTTGTCGCGGTTCGGGTTTTCATTTGCTGTTTCATTCGCTGACACGCCTAGGAATTCTAGGCCACCGGCCAGCTAACAAACAGCCAGCGCGAACATAAACAGGCAATAAAGAGGAGAAAAGAACTAACGCCGCAGCGCCTCACGCAGCAGATCCAGCCGCTCCACCGGCGAGAGCGCATCCTCCCCAGCTAGCCCCAACGCGCTCATCTCCGCCCAGCTAGCCGCCGCCAATTCCTCAACGTCCTCGCCGGATAGCGGGATGCCCTCGTCGCTCTCCCAGCCGAGGCGCTCCATGACATGCGCCGCCACATCATGCCGTAGCTCATCCGAGGTCAGCGCCGCCAAGCACAGCAGCTCCACCAATGCCGCATCGTGCCCGGCTGGGTCTTTCTCGGCGTCCTCTATAGGCAATGCGCGCAATCGCTTAACGACGCTCTCCCCCGCCTCCCCGGTCAATTCCAGCGCGGTTGCTTCCGACCTCTGCAGGTCCAGAGCCTGTAACAGGGGCACGAATTCAAACACCCCCGACCTCTCGATGATGTCCACGATATCGGCACGAGCGGTGGCCAGCGTATTTTGAATAGAGTCCCGTCCGGTCAATTCCCTATTGATTGCGGCAATATCTACCGGCTCCTCCGCGTCCACATCCCCCAGTGCGCGGATTGAACCCGAGCCACCGATGCACAGGGCATCCGGGGTGGCCTCATCGCGGGCAAAAGCTTCTCTGACCTGCAAGGTATGTTCCCACAGGCCCCACTGCCAGATAAGGGTATCGCCGGGACTTTGCAGCACCTCGGCAACTGTGGTGGACAGGGGAACATCGACGACTCCGACCGCTGCGGGTCTGCCGCCAGTCACCAGCTGCGCCGCAGACTCCACCGCAGAGCCGGGCAAATGGAACTTCGTCGGCACGCTTTCCTCGCCCCACCCAAAGATGACTGCTAACACGCGGGACAGGCTTCGCAGATCCATCTGGTCATTGACCCCGAAGACGCGGTGGGCACTGCACGGTTCTTCCTCTAAAGAGGCACCGATAATGAGCGTGGCCGGTTCCGTGGCCACGCGAACGCCTGGGAAGGCGACTACGTTATCGGTCTGTGCTGCCATACCTCACAGCGTACGCAGGAAAAACAATGTGGCCTGGATGGCAAAAACTCGCTACAATGCGCGCGTTTTTACCAGCGGAATCTGGCGCGGCTCCGCACCCCACGGCTCTACCAAGTACTTGCGACGCAGGCGCTGCGACTCCACCGCGGTCCACTGCGCCACCAGCTCTTCTACCCCGCGGGCAAGCCCCAGCACCGGCCCTGCGACTTCTTCGCCTACATGCGGAAAATCAATAACCTCTACGTCGTTGACCTTGGGGAACCGCGGCTCCGTCAGATTTCCCTTGCCGGGCTTGGCCTTCTCTTCCTTCGCGGCAGCACGCAGCTGTCCGATGTGGTCACGAATGCCGGCCACGGATGCCGTCAGGTCAATCACCGTGGCCCCTGCCTGTTCAATCGCATGCGATAGCAGGTCCGCCCCCTCAGCGCTCTCTGCACTCTCTGCCGCAGCGTCACCGTCACCATCGCCCGCGGTCACAGACGCAACAAAGCAACCGGTGAGCAGATTGGTGGCGGTCTCCAGGGCTCCGTCGTCAAGCGGATCCACCAGCCATGCACCCGACAACCTCTCGCCTGCAAAGGACGGCGAGAGCTCCACATGCCAAATGACAACGGGCGATGTGGAACTACATACGGCAAGGGTCTGCGGAGCAGCAGCAGGCGTGGAAGTCATGAGGTTGATGGTATCGCGAGTGACGGATCCCACGCGGGGTAGCCTTTATCGCATGTTCGACTTTTTCAAAAAGAAGCCGCGTGAAACCATCAACATGGCCGCCGAGTACACCAACACCCCGCTGTCGAACCAGATGGTCATGCTGTTCGCCGAGGAACTGCCCATCCTCGACAGCAAGGAACGCGCACAGGTCTACCGCGCACTCGAGGCATACGACGGCCCGCAGATCACCTCGCAGGAAATGCTGCCGGAAGAGATCCGAAAAATTATGGATCTATAGCCTCTCCGTACATTTCGCTTGCTTTCCGACGGCCCGTGCGCGGCCTCAAGCGTGACCAACACCTCGGAGCGTCACGGGCGACGGAGCCGGTGCAAAGGGGTAGCCTAGCCTTGATGTCCACTAACACTAACGGCAAGTCCAGCACCGATGCTTCGAACGGTGCCTACGGAGCCGTACACACAGAAGCCAGGACCCTGACCGGTTGGGGTCGTACCGCCCCCGCTAAGTCCCAGGTGCTGTCGACGCCGGACTTGGATGAAATCGTTAACGCCGTCAAGGCTGTCGCAGACCAGAACTCCGACAAGCCTGCCCACCTGCGCCGCGGTGTAATTGCCCGCGGTATGGGCCGCTCTTACGGCGACCCCGCCCAGAACTCGGGCGGTCTGGTCATCGACATGCAGAAGCTCAACAAGATCCACTCCATTGACCAGGAGTCGGCGATTGTTGATGTCGACGGCGGTGTCACGCTGGACCAGCTGATGAAGGCCGCACTGCCCTACGGCCTGTGGGTGCCGGTGCTGCCGGGAACTCGCCAGGTCACTATCGGTGGTGCCATTGGTCCGGATATTCACGGTAAGAACCACCACTCCGCAGGTTCCTTCGGCAACCACGTGCTGTCGATGGAGCTGCTGGTCGCTGACGGCCGTATCCTGCACCTTGAGCCGGAGGGCTCTGCAGACGACCCGGACGGCAAGCTGTTCTGGGCAACCGTCGGCGGCATGGGCCTGACCGGCATTATTGTCCGCGCTCGGATCAAGATGACCAAGACCGAGACAGCCTACTTCATCGCCGACGGCGACATGACCCACACTCTGGACGAGACCATCGAGTTCCACTCCGATGGCTCCGAGGAGAACTTCACCTACTCTTCCGCGTGGTTCGACGCCATCTCACCGGAGCCGAAGCTGGGACGCGCCGCAATTTCCCGCGGTTCGCTGGCAACCTTGGCTCAGCTGGAGGAATACGCCCCGAAGCTGGCCAAAGATCCGCTGAAGTTCAACGCTCCGCAGCTGGTGACTGTGCCGGATATCTTCCCGTCCTTCACCATGAACAAGCTGACCATGATCAGCATTGGTGAGCTGTGGTGGCTGAAGTCCGGTACCTACCGCAACCAGGTGCAAAACCTCACGCAGTTCTACCAGCCGCTGGATCTCATCGGCGAGTGGAACCGCGGATATGGTTCCAAGGGCTTCCTGCAGTACCAGTTCGTTGTTCCGCGCGAGGCCGTCGAGCCGTTCAAGGAGATTGTCCGCGATATCCAGCGCTCCGGCCACTACTCGGCACTGAACGTATTCAAGCTGTTCGGCGAGGGTAACCGCGCTCCGCTGTCCTACCCGATGCCGGGTTGGAACGTCTGCGTGGACTTCCCGATCAAACCGGGTCTCGGCGCCTTCCTCGATGATTTGGATAAGCGCGTCATGGAGTTCGGCGGCCGCCTCTACCTGGCCAAGGAGTCACGCACTTCCGCCGCTAACTTCCACCAGATGTACCCCGAGATGCAGAGCTGGCTGGACACCCGCAATGAGATTGACCCACACGGTGTCTTCGCCTCTGACATGTCTCGTCGACTGGAACTGCACTAAGACAACCGAGAGGATTTAAGCCCCAATGATTAATGCTGTAGGCGCTGCCCAGTCCATCCTGCTGCTCGGCGGCACTAGTGAAATCGGTCTGGCCATTACCGCCGAGTTCCTGAAGAAGGGCCCGGCCAAGGTCATCCTGGCTTCCCTGCCGAACGATCCGCTGCGCGAGGCCTCCGCTGAAAAGATGAAGGCCGCCGGCGCTTCCGAGGTGGTCACCCTCGACTTCGACGCAACGGACTTCGACTCCCACCCGGAGGTCGTCGATAAGGCATTTGCCGACGGCGACGTGGACATCTGCATCGTCGCGTTCGGCATGCTTGGCGACGCCGAGGAGCTCTGGCAGAACCAGCGCAAGGCCGTCCTGGCTGCGAACATCAACTACACCGGCGCGATGTCGATGGGTGTTCTGGTTGGTCAGAAGTTCAAGGCGCAGGGTCATGGCCAGTTCATTGCCATGTCCTCCGTCGCTGGTGAACGCGTGCGCCGCTCCAACTTTGTCTACGGTTCCACTAAGGCCGGCCTGGATGGTTTCTACCTGAACCTGGGCGAGGCCCTGGAGGAGTACGGCGTCAAGACCCTGGTTATCCGCCCTGGTCAGGTCCGTACCCGTATGTCCGCTGACGTGGACGAGGCCCCGCTGACTGTGAACAAGGAAGATGTCGCCAAGCTCGCGGTGAAGTCCGTCGAGGCCGGTAAGACACTGGTCTGGGCTCCGCCGGCATTCCAGCTGGTGATGATGGTGCTGAAGCACATTCCGCGCCCGATCTTCAAGAAGCTGCCGATTTAAGAGCGGGTTTCGAAGGACTCGATAGAACTCAGCGGGGCTTGACGGGCTGACGTACCCACCTTTAGCTCCGCCGTTCGTCGGAGTCCGGTTCCTGTGCAAAACTTGAGGGCATGGTAGACAAGCAGGCCGAAACCTCGAGCGCTGACACCACGGGTGCCGACAACACTAGCGCCAACACAACGGGCGCACGATCCTACAGTGAGCTGGTTGACGAAGATCGCTACGAAATCTTCAACGATGACCAGCTCTCCCTCAAGGCTGCTCTGACCTACCTGTTCGCAGCGCTTGTGGGCGGTTCGGTTATCGCTCTAGCGTCCTGGTTTGTGTTCCACCGCCTGTCGCTGCCGGCCTTTGGCGGCTCGCAGCTGACCAGGGCAGTCGCAACAGCGCTGATTGTCATCACGCTGACGCTCACCACCGTCCTGCTGTATTTCTTCGCCACCAAGGGCAAAGATAATCGCCCCCGGTGGCTAACGTGGTTGACGTATCTGATGGCTTACATGTCACCGGCCATTTTGGTGGTCTCTGCCGTCGGCCTACCGATGGGCTCGACCAGGCTGTGGTTGGACGGTCTGTCCGTCGACCAGGAGTTCCGCACTGAATACCTCACCAGGATGGCCTCGGAGCCTGGCCTGCATGACATGTCGTACATCGACATCCCGTCTTTCTACCCCGCTGGTTGGTTTTTCCTGGGCGGACGCCTGGCCAATATCCTGGGCATTGCCGGCTGGGAGGTCTTCCAGCCCTGGGCATTGATTACACTCGCTGCCGCTGGCTGTGTTTTGGTCCCGGTGTGGCAACGCCTGAGTGGCTCCCTGCCCGTGGCCACTGGCATTGCGCTGACAACCACGGCGGTCGCCCTGGCGACTGTCGCCGATGAGCCCTACGCCGCAGTCGTTGCTATGGGTCTTCCGGCGATGACCGTGATGGCCTGGCGCGGTCTCACCGGCGCTTGGTCCGCCATGTTTGGCGTGCTCGTCTTCCTGGGTATTTCTGCGACTTTCTACACTCTTTACACTGCCGTAGGCGCGCTTATTGTGGTCGTGTTGGCCGTGGTCGCGTGGACGTCGTCAAGCTCTTGGATGCCCGTAGTGCGCCTGATCATTATGGGCGTGGGATCGATGCTGATTGCGGCGACGGTGTGGGGGCCGTACATGCTGGCGGTTGCGACGGGGGCACCGCGCTCGGGCGCGACAGCGACGCACTACCTGCCCCCGGAGGGCGCGCAGCTGCCTTTGCCGATGCTCGCCGCCAGCGTAATCGGTGTGCTGTGTTTCATCGGTGTCGTGCGCATGCTGGTCAGCGCCACGGAGCCGGATGCCCGCGCGCTCGGCCTGGGCACGCTGGTGCTCTATGGCTGGGTAGTGGCCTCGATGGTGGCGACGCTGCTCGGACGCACGCTGCTGGGGTTCCGCCTCACCGCACCGATTACGTTCATGCTGATCGCGGCTGGTGTGGTCGCGCTTGCCGACGCCCGTCTCAACGGCATCGAGAAGTATTGGCCGCAGGCGGCACCAGCTCACATTGCCAAGCGTGTCTCCGCGGTAATGGCGGCAGTCTTGCTGCTGGCGGGCATTGGCTACGCGCAGTCGATTCCGAATAAGTTGCATGGTGCCATCGACTTGGCGCATACCGACACCGACGGTAACGGCGAGCGCGCGGACCGCTTCCCACCGAATGCCGGGGCGTGGTACTCAGCGGTGGACCAAACGCTGAAGGAGGCCGGGCTCGATCCGGCCCAGACAGTGGTGCTGACGGATGAGAAGAATTTCCAAGCACTCTATCCCTGGTACGGATTCCAGGCGCTGACCAGCCACTACGCTAACCCTCTGGGTGAGTTCGACCGCCGTAATCAGGCATTGGAGGAATGGTCGGAGATTCGCGACCCCGATGAGCTCGTGCAGGCCATGGATGAAACGCCGTGGCGCGGACCGGATGCCATTGTGCTGCGGGGCGAGGTTGAGACACCTGATGGCGAGGATGCCGCTCCACTGACGTTGGACATCGCGGATGATATCTATCCGAACAATCCGAATGTGGTCTTCCGGAGCCTGAATTTTGCCCGCTCTGCATTTGAGAAGCACTGGGAGCTAAACCAGGTCGGCCCGTTCGTAGTGGCGGTTCGCAAGTAGGTATTGGCAAGTAGGTATTGGGCGGCTATCCCCTGCTATAAACGTGATTCCTGTTACTAATGTGGAAACTGTGATGTAACTTTCGCGTTGCAAACTCAAAGAAAAACGCCAATTACCGTAGTATCTTTCCTTGTGACTGCCGAAACTAAAGAAATCAAAGAAAGTGTCGACGGCTCACCCGAAGTGACCATCGACCGCGTGGAGAGACCGCCTATGGACGGCCCCTCTCCTACGACACTGACTCGTTGGACAGCGATTATCGCTGGAATCGTCGGTTTCATTTGCTTTGTCATCACACCGTTCCTCCCGGTCGTGAATACTCAGTCCTCCGTGTCTTGGCCTCAGCGCGACACACTGAACTCAGTGGATGCACCGCTTATGGCGCAGGCACCGTTGGATCTGAGCGTCGATCTGCCTCTGTCCCTGACGGATGAACTTTCCGACAAGCGGACAACCCTGTTGTCGACTATCCCCCCGACCGCGGATAAGCCGACCAAACGGGGTCTGATGGTGCGTTCGGGCAAGGACGGCCTCGACGTCATTCTGCGCGACAGCGTGGTGATGAGCCTGGATAAGAAGGAGCTTGCCGCAAACAAGGGCAGGATCCTGGAAATCCGTTCCACCGAGCACAAAACCACCGTCAACATCGACGGCGCCAAGAACTCAGATGGTGAGAAGCTCACCGCCACCACACAGGGCGATTACCGTCCGCAGGTCACCGGTATCTACACTGACCTGCCCGCTGACGGCGACGCGGCCAAGGCCGTAGCCGATGGACTCGATGTCCACATGAACATCGACTCCCGCTACACCTCACATCCGACAGTGGTGAAGTACATCGTCATGTACTTGGGTCTGCTTCTGACACTGGCGTCCCTGGTCGCGCTGGCTCGCATTGACCGTATCGACGGTTCCTCCTTCACTCCGCTGTTCAAGCGCGGTGCGTTGAAGCCGACTCCGCTGGACATCCTGGTCGGCACGATTTTGGTTGTTTGGCACTTCATCGGTGGCAACACCTCCGATGACGGTTACATCTTCACCATGGCGCGCGTCTCCGACGAGTCGGGCTACATGGCGAACTACTACCGTTGGTTCGGCGCGCCTGAGTCACCGTTCGGCAGCCCTTACTACGACCTGCTGTCGCTGATGGTGAAGGTGTCCACCTCGTCACTGTGGATGCGACTACCGGCGCTGCTGTCCGCACTGCTGGTGTGGTTCATTATTTCCCGAATGGTTATCCCACGCCTCGGCGAGAAGATTGCCCAGCGCCGGGTGGCCTACTGGTCTGCTGCTGGTGTGCTATTGGCCTTCTGGCTGCCGTACAGCAACGGACTGCGCCCGGAGCCGGTCATTGCTCTGGGATCCCTGCTGACCTGGGTATTCATTGAGCGCGCAATTCTGACTCGACGCCTGCTGCCAGCTGCAGTCGCAGTGGTTATCGCCACGCTGGCACTGGGCTCGGGCCCAACGGGCCTAATGGCAGTTGCTGCCCTGCTCGCAGGCATCCCGATGCTGGTGCGCATTGTCGTTGAGCGCCATAAGGCTCTCGGTGGTGGTTGGCAGGCCCCACTGATGCAGATTGCGCCGTTCCTGGCTGCGGGCACCGCAATCTTGGTCGGTGTCTTCGGCGACCAGACTTTGGCCACGGTCCGCGAGTCCATTCGCGTCCGCAGCATCATCGGCCCGTCGGAGCCTTGGTACAACGAGTACGTCCGCTACTACTGGCTGGTGCTGCAGTCGGTCGACGGCGCCTTCCCGCGTCGTTTCCCAGTTCTGATTGCACTGGCGTGCTTGACCATCACGATTGCCGCGCTGCTTCGTCACCGCACCGTTCCGGGGGCCCTGGCCGGCCCGTCGGCACGCCTGGTGTTCATGTTCATCGGCACCATGTTCTTCCTGACCTTCACGCCGACAAAGTGGACGCACCACTTCGGCGTGTACGCGGGCATCGCGGCTTCCCTGGCAGCACTTGCCGCTATGGCCATTAGCCATTGGGTAGCAGGTAACCCGCGCAACCAGCTGTTCTTTGCCGGTGGTATCACCTTCATCCTCGCTTTCTCGCTGATGGGCATTAACGGCTGGTGGTATGTGTCGTCCTACGGTGTGCCGTGGTTCGACAAGACTATTCAGTTGCGCGGCCACCAGCTGGGTTCAGCAGTATTGGCTCTAGCCTTGCTACTGCTGCTGGCTGGTGCCGTAATGAACTTCGTCCAGGAGTTCCGCACCAAGCCGAAGTCGCAGGAAAAGTCGGCACGCGCGCGCCGCATCAATGCAGTTGCATCGTCCCCGATTGCAGTGACGACGCTGCTGGTGACGATGTTCATGGTGGCTTCACTGGGCAAGGGCGCAGTATCGCAGTACCCGGCATACTCGGTCGCCGCTGGTAATATCCGCTCCTTGGCTGGTCAGACATGTAATATGGCGAGCGATGTGCTGATGGAAACCGATCCGAACGATGGCTTCCTGAATACCGTCGATGGCAAGCCGCTAGCGGAATCGTTGCGCGGTGGCGGCAAGAACCGTGGCTTCGACCCGAACGGCGTCCCGTCAAATATGAAGGCCGAAGCTGTGGACACCAGCCAGAGCCAGGCAAGTACTGCCGACACTGATGATCAATCTACTGATCCGGAAGCCACAGTTGAGGGCGGTTCCGCGTCGGGCACCGACGGCGGCAAGCGCGCCGACAAGGGTGTCAACGGCTCGCAGGTCGAGCTGCCATTTGGCTTGGATCCGGATAAGGTGCCGGTGCTTGGCTCCTACTCCGAGGACATTCAGCGTCCTGCAAGCCTGGAAACTTCCTGGTTCCAGCTGCCTGAGATTGACGAGGACCACCCGCTACTCGTCGTATCGGCGGCTGGCCGTATCTTCCACCACGACATCAACGGTGTGGCTCAGCAGGGTCGCAAGCTGGTGGCACAGTACGGTCGCAAGGGCGGCGACGAGGATGGCTTCGAGGTCCTCTCCGAGTCGGAGCCGATTGATATCGGCCCTGCTCCGACCTGGCGTAACCTGCGCTTCCTGACCGAGGAGATCCCAGAGGGAGCGACCGCTGTGCGACTGGTCGCGGAGGACAATGACGTCTCCGAGGATCAGTGGCTGGCACTGACCCCGCCGCGCCTGGCCGAGCTGCAGTCGATGACTGATGTCATTTCGCCGGAAACTGCGACTATCCCGGACTGGCCGGTTGCCTTCCAGTTCCCGTGCCAGCGTCCGTTCGACCACTACGCAGGTGTCGCAGAGCTTCCGGAGTACCGCATCACTCCGGACCGTGGCCTGAAGGTCGTCGGTCCAGATGTCTGGCAGTCGGTCGATGGCGGTGGTCCGCTCGGATTCTCCGACGCTGTGAATGAGGCTACGTCCGTACCGACTTACCTCAAGAACGACTGGCGCCGCGACTGGGGTTCCGTCGAGAAGCTCTCGCCGCGTCCGAATAAGGACAAGGTCAAGCCGGATGTCGCCGAAATTGAGTATGAAGATATCACTCGCTCGGGTCTATACTCGCCCGGGAAGATGATTGTGAAGGATCCCTAGGCGAAAGAGCCTCGGTGCCTCCTTCACCTAAGGAGACCGAGTGACTGCACAAACCCGTTCCATCGTTGTCGCCGCAATGGTTGTGACTGACCCGGTGGGGCGGGTTTTGTGCGTTCGTAAGCGGGGCACGGATACGTTCATGCTGCCCGGCGGCAAGTTCGAGCCGGGTGAGTCCGTCGATCACCCGGAGGTCACCGCCGCGCGCGAAGTCTCCGAGGAGCTCGGCGTGGACATCGAGCTATCGCAGCTGCGTCCGTGGAATATCGCCCGTGCGGCCGCCGCCAACGAGGCGGGCTTCGAGGTCGTCGGCCACCATGTGCGCTATGTCGGCGAGTTCACCGATGAGCTGGCGAACGTTCAGCCCCACGCCGAAATTGAAGAGGTCCGCTGGCTCGACCCCTGGCTACCGACCGGGAAAATCGCCCCTATGCTGGTCGAAACCACTCTGCCGAAGCTCCGCGAAGAGCTGCCCCAGCTTGCCGCTGGCCGTGAGCAGCCACAGCGCGCACTGTCGTCACTGACTGTCTTCTGCGGCTCCGGCTTCGGCAACGATCCCGCCTGGCGCGTCACCGCCGAACGCCTCGGCCAGACACTCGCGGAAAATCGGGTGGAGCTCGTCTACGGGGGCGCGGCGATTGGTCTTATGGGCACGGTTGCTAACGCGTCGCTTGACGACGGCGGCAGTGTCACCGGTGTCATCCCCGAGGTCCTGGTCAAGAAGGAAATTGCCCATCCGCGGCTGACTCACCTGGAAACTGTTGCGACTATGGCCGACCGCAAGTCGCGCATGTATGAGCTTGGCGATGCTTTTGTTGCGCTCCCCGGCGGCGCGGGCACGCTGGAGGAGTTCTTCGAAGTGTGGACCCAGCAGCACCTGGGGATTCATGCCAAGCCAGTGGCGTTGCTGGGTCCTTCGGGCTTTTGGGAGCCGCTGTTGGCTCTGCTCCGCAACGTTGTGGATGCGGGTTTTGTGCGGCCGGAGCTTCTCGATGCGCTTATTGTCGTCGACGACGTCGACAAGCTCCTGCCTGCGTTGCTTGCGTGGCGTGCGGGGCGGACGAAGTTTTAGCCCGACCCCAGACCCCACAACATCCTGCTAGTGAGCAGCAGCCAGCTGCTGCAGCTCAGTTTCGGTGCCGTTGAAGACGTCCTCGTCCACGTTGGTCGGGATGCCATCGACGCGGCCGGTGGAGGAACGCTGCCAGAAGGCCATACTCTCCCAACCGCCCGGCAGTGAGGTCGGAGCGCTGTCTTCGTAGGCGGCGAGCCACAGCGGGTAGTCGGTGAAGTCGGTCGAGTTACCCATCGGGTTCTGCCAGAACCAACGGTAGGTGTAAATCATCGGGGTTTCGCCGGTCTTTTCCTCTACGCGCTCGAGGAAGTCCTTGGTCCACTTCTGCAGCTGGGTCGGGTTGAGGCCATTATCCAGCTCGATGTCCAGCACCGGCGGCAGTGTCTTGTCTGTGGAGATTTGCTCATCGCGCTGCTGCAGTGCTTCTACGTACTGGTCAGCCTGCGCAATTGCGGAGCGATCCGGATGTGCCTTGTGGTAGCTGCCCACATACAGACCGGCCTTCGCTGCGGCGATGGAGTCCTCGAGGAAGTACTTCTGGTCACCTTCGACACCGTCGGTGGCCTTGATGAAAGCGAACTTCTGGCCGCTGGCTGCGACCTCGTCCCATTTCAGCGCGACGCCACCCGGGCGCTGCCACTTGGAGACGTCCACGCCGGTCGGCCCCATGTGGAAGCCGGTGCGCGCCGAGTTAGACGATGCATTCTCGGTGGATTGAGACTCAGCGCTCGACTCAGAGTTAGTGGACGAACCGTTGGCATCAGAGCCCTGCGACTCCTGAACAGTCAAAAAGTCGAGCGACCCCTTGGAATCAGCAGCGGACTGGTTGGAGTGTGCAGATGCGTCCTGTGTTTGTGCGTCTGCCGGTGCAATAACACCCAAGGTCAGCGGCGCAACGGCCACGATACTTGCCAAAGTGGCGCGTCCCGGGCGTCGCTTCAACACCGCGTTCGCGGAAAGTGGAAGAAATTTCATGGTTTGCACCTTACCCCCTAAACCACTTCAGCCCCATTCGTAAGCCTAAACTTATTCCACCCCTCCAGTCACAGCTTCAATCCGCCCTTGCCCCTAGACTGGCGGCATGACAAATAGCACTAATACTGAGACCCAGTCCGCAACGTCCCAATTCTCAACAACTCCTCGCCCGCAGGACGACCTCTACTTGGCCACCAACGGTGGGTGGATTAGCAATCACGTCATCCCGGCTGACCGCCCCATCGATGGCGCCTTTTACAAGCTGCGGGATGAGGCGGAGGAAAACGTCCGCGAGCTCATCACCACTGCCGCCGATGCGGATCCGAATTCCCGCGTCGCTCGCTTGTACAACTCTTTTATGGACGAAGCCGCTATTAATAACGCCGGCGCAGCTCCTCTCGCGCAGGATCTAGAAATGATTGCCTCCGCCGAGAACGCGCATGAGCTGGCGTTGGCGCTCGGCCGCCTCGACCGCCTCGGTGTCGGTGGTGCGCTCGGGTACTGGGTAGAGAAGGATTCCGGCTCGGACCTGGATGCTCTCTATCTGTTGCAGTCGGGCCTCGGCCTCCCGGATGAGGCTTACTACCGCGAGCCTGGTCACGCCGACACCCTCGCTGCCTATGAGCAGCATGTTGCCGCTATGTTGAAGCTTCTCTCCTCGCATGACGACGGCGCGGGGAACCTCTCCACCGCGCTTGCTGCATTCGAGTTGGTGGACCCGGCCGCTGCGGCGGCGCGCATCGTGGCTTTTGAAAAGCGTATTGCCGCTGGTCACTGGAATGTGGTCGATACCCGCGATGCACTGAAGACCTATAACAAGACGGCCATTTCTGACCTCCCCACCGGCTTCCCGGTCGCGGAGTGGCTCGCGGCCACCGGTGTCAATGAGACGAACCAGACTGCCATCGACACCATCGTGGTGATGATGCCGTCGTACTTCGAGCACTTGAGCAAGTTGTGGCAGGACACTGACCTGGCAGATCTGCGCCTGTGGGCACTGTGGCGCGTCCTCCACCAGCGCGCCGCCTACCTGTCGGATGACTTCTCTGCGGAGAGCTTTAACTTCTACGGCCGCACCCTGCAGGGTTCGACCGAGCAGCGTGCACGCTGGAAGCGTGGTGTTGCCTTTGCGGACGGGGCGGTTGGACATGACGTCGGCAAGCTGTATGCGGAAAAGCACTTCCCTCCGGAGTACAAGGAGCAGGTCCTGGAACTGGTGGACTACCTGCTGGCGGCGTACCGGGAGCGAATTTCGAAGCTGCCGTGGATGACGAAGGCGACACAGGAGCGGGCGCTGGAGAAGCTGTCGCTGTTTAAGGCCAAGATTGGCTACCCGGAGCGTTGGCGTGATTACTCGGCGATGGAGCTCGGGGATTCACTGATGGACAATGCTCGCGCTGCCAGCGCTTTTGCGCATGATTATGAGGTGGCAAAGCTGGGAACCCCGGCCAATCGTGATGAGTGGCATGGCACTCCGCAGACGGTCAATGCCTTCTACAATCCGGTGGTCAATGACATCACGTTCCCGGCTGCGATTTTGCAGTCGCCGTTCTTCTCACCGGACGCTTCCCCGGCGGAGAACTTCGGTGGCATCGGTGCGGTTATTGGTCACGAGATTGGTCATGGTTTTGATGACCAGGGCTCGCAGTATGACGGTCACGGCAACCTTCACCAGTGGTGGACCGATGAGGATCGCGCAGCTTTTGAGAACCTGACCGCCGCACTGGTGGATCAGTACGAGGGACTGGTGCCGCAGGCTCTGCGCGAGCAGGCAGAGGAAGGCGCTGACCTGCCCGGTGTCAACGGTCGCTTCACCCTGGGCGAGAACATCGGTGACTTGGGCGGGCTCGGCATTGCCGTCGTCGCTTTCCGTCGTTTCCTCGCTGCCCGCGGTGAAGAACTTGGACTGGAGGACGCCCCAGAGACCTACCGTGACCTGTTCAAGCAGTGGGCACTGGTCTGGCGTTCTAAGATTCGCCCGGAGTTTGCACGCCAGCTGCTTGCGATTGACCCGCACTCACCAGCGGAGTTCCGCTGCAACGTCATTGCCAGCAACATCGATGAGTTCCATGAGGCCTTCGGCACTTCAGCGGGCGACGGCATGTGGCGTGAGCCGAATGAGCGCGTGAATATCTGGTAATTCTGCGGGAACCCAACCTGCGCTGCGTTCCCCTCCGGCGCCTTCGGGGCCTCCGATGCCCTCCGACACCCTCCGGGAAAGCCAACGCCTCACCGTTTACTACAAATGCAAAAGCTGACTTTTTGTTTTTGCAAACATGGAACTAAAATCACAGGTGAGGCGCACGCTTTCCCGATGATCAAGTCGGGCAGGGCCACAATCAAGCGAGGTTCCTGTTACAAGTGCGCTTGCTAAGTGCTCTTGTTGGAGGAGGCCGCTGTGGACAGTCGCGACATCCAGGCACTCACCGCCGTCAAACTCTATTACGGCGAGGGGCTCACACAGTCTCAGGTTGCAACCGAACTCGGGGTTTCCCGTCCAACGGTCTCTAAACTGCTCAACCTTGGCCGTGAGCGCGGTTACGTGCGCATTGAGATCCATGATCCGCGCGAGGAAGCCTCAGAGACCGCTACGCAGATGCGGGATCGCTACAAGTTGAACGATGTGCGCCTGGCGCAACCGGCACGCGCTGGCAATGCAGTCTTGCTCCGCGAGTTGGGGCGCGTGGGCGCCGAGCTTCTCGACGAGCTGGTGGTCGACGGTACCCTTCTCGGTGTTTCGTGGGGTAAGACCATGTACTCCGTATCCACGCAGCTGAAGTCCAAGGATGTCTCAGGCGTGGAAATTGTGCAGCTCAAGGGAGGAATGAGCCACTCCGATAAGTCCACGAACGACATCCGCACTATTGGCGCTTTCTGCCACGCTTTCCACGCCTACGCCCGAACACTGCCGCTGCCGGTGATTTTCGATTCGGTCGAGACCAAGCGCATCGTGGAACAGGATCGGTTCATTGCCAGCGTTTTGGCTCTTGGCCGGACGGTGGACATTGCCGTTTTCACCGTCGGCGCCGTCGACCATGATTCGCTGGCCTTGAACTTGGGACAGCTGTCGGCAACCGAAAAGGACTTGCTCGTGGAGCGCGCAGTGGGCGATGCCTGCTCACGCTTCTACCGCGCTGACGGTGGCATTGCGCTGCCAGAGGTCGATGCCCGCACGGTAGGTATCAGCCTCTCTGACCTGCGCCGGATCCCCACTCGGGTACTTGTGGCCGGTGGCGCACACAAGGCCGCGGCCATCGACGTGGCCCTTCGAACAAATTTGGCTACTCACCTGGTCATCGACGATGCCACCGCTGAACGCCTGCTTGCGCTGGACTCACCGGCTGCACCGGCTTCACCGAGCTCACCGGGCTCCCCCGATAGCTCCACCCCTCTTACTGCCACGGAATAACCGTCCCGGAACGCATCAGTACAAAGAACTGACACCCGGGCCCGAGAAGCGTCTTTGTCCTCTTCGACCGATAGACTTAAGCGAGCGCACATGTCCGCATATATGTTGCAGCCGCTGTCCGGTCGGAGAGGACGATTCTTTAGGTGTCACCAGCACAGCAAATCAAGCACACACTCCAGGCCTACGAGTCGGCGGACGCATCATTTGCCCAGTCCGCGAAGAAGTTGCCACCCGTGGGGTGGAAAGGAGCGCTCTACGCCCTCAAGCGTGCGGGTATCGAATTTTTCTTGGAGCTCGGTTTCGACGCTGCCGCGAAGTTGACCTACTACACGGTGTTGACCTTCGCGCCCGCACTGCTTGCGATTTATTCGATTGCCACGCTGATGCTGGCCGGCTATACAGAAGACCTCAACCGACTGACCGAAGATTTCATCCGCAGCTACATTCCGGCTGAGTATGCCGAACCGATCCGCAACGTCATTTCAACGATTATCGGCTCCGCCACGGGCGGTCTTGTCGCACTGACTATCGGTATTGTCTTTGCACTGATTTCGTCCTCGGCCTACACGCGCGCTTTTTCGCGCACGGCTAACTCCATCTATGGCGTTTCCGAAGGTCGCACGCTAATTCGCTACCACCTGCTCATGGTCGCCATTACGCTGCTGCTGTTGATCGGCACTGTGGTGCTACTTATTGCGATTATTGTCAATGACCAGCTAGTTATCACCATTGTCGAACCGGTTGCCCGCCCATTGGGTATTGAATCGACCACGCGACAGGTCATTGACTTCTGCATCTCCGTCTGGAGTTGGCTGCGCTGGCCGGTGATTATCGTCATGTCGATGATTCTGATTGGCTCGCTGTACTACTTCACGCCGAACGTGCGCATGCGCAAATTCCGCTGGCTCAGCACAGGTTCGGCACTGGCAATTATTAGCTCGCTGATCATCGGCAAGGCACTCCAGCTGTACTTATTCAACTTTGCGGCTTCGAATCCCTATGGCGCCATGGGTGCGGTTATCGCGCTGATGACCGCACTCTGGAGCATTAATGTGGTCGTGGTCTTCGGCTTCAAACTGGATGCCGAGGTTGAGCGGATGCGCCAACTGCACGCCGGCCTGCCAGCTGAGCGCTACATCCAGCTGCCACCTCGAGCCACTACTGCCGCCGAGGGCGAGCAGCAGATTCACCGCAATCTCGAAAACCAGGCGCACCAATTTTGGGAAGCCGCGCGGGATGAGAGTAGTAGCGCTGACGCTAGCCCTAAAAGGGCTAATTTCGAGGAGGCCTGAAGTTTCGGTTTGAACGGTCCGCAGACTACAACATCTGGAGGCCATAACCGCGGAAAGGCATACAACTTCTGATTTTCATGTTTGAGCGCGAGCACACCCCAGGCAGCATAAGCGTGGGACTGCTCCCGAGCCACGCGCAATCGAGCTCGTCTACACAATTGAAATGACGAACACTTAGGCTGTTCCTTCACTCAACGAAGGGACTAGCAGGCAACCAATCAGGTAAGGCTGGGGGTCTCTCTACACCATTTACTACTGAGAAAATCGTGTATTTGAACAAGTGCATCGAACACCGTGCTCGCAATCTCCCCCCCCGGGGTAGACTGAGCATTCCTCGTAAGAAATCGTACTCTTGATATCCACCTAAAGCGTCAATTTAGGCAATCAGTTGCAACACGCCGTAGTTCAATTTAGCCACAATTGGCGTATAGCAAACTACTCATGGTGCGACGAAACTTCCACGCTAAGAAGACTAGTCCGCACAGAAGGAAGGCTAGGTAGATGGCTCCAGCTAATGCTAGGGAGACCATTAATGATAGCCCCTCAATCGCGAATCTGGCCGGCACATCAAGAATCATTACATGAACCATCGAGCCGCCCAGTGCGAATACAGCTGCAATTCCAAGGCTCACACATATAAACAAAAATGGTAAACCGGCAAATCTTACCAAGTACAGTACGGGGGCTGGAAACCCAACTTTGTTAAGTCGATCGGCTGTAATCACGACTTGATCTACAGCCATTAGGAATGACGTGAGTGACAATATTCCTACGAAAAATAGAGGTAGCCCTAGCATGACTAGGAAATCCCAGTTCTGGATTCCGCCGCCCGCTTGTTTCATCGCGTAAGCCTCAGTGTGTGAAACCGAGAGAACAATAGCTGGAATGCCCAATACGTAAGCCAATGGCAAGACGATTGACTTGGTCGCAGTATGGAGTTCTGCGGAGAAAGCACCTAGCGCAGCTGCCCCTGGAAAGGAACCAGCCAATCGGGCAAGAGCTCTCTCGATTGCTCTGATGATGTGCAGAATAAATCGACTACACAGCCAAAACAACGCGGATAACATAGCTAAAATCACAAATAGTCCTGCCTGAGCACCGGATTGGACCGCTATTACAAGGAAAATCATTGACAGCGCAGCGACTAAGTCTCCCCACTGCAGTTTATTGGCTCCATCAATCGAAACTCGCACTGGTTTCGCTCCTGCACTCTGAGCCTTCTGCTTCAGGGCGTATCCCATGAACACGACAATGCCACTGATGATGACGCTTATGCTGATTATGAATGTGGCCATCAGAATTGAGTTCAGCGATATGGGTTCGAAATACTGACCGGGATATAGAAGGTCATCGGAGTCTCGACGCGATATCAGCATCACTACCTGTTGAAAAAGTACCGCTACAGGATAGGATATTGCGATAGCCAAGGCCTCAATCGATAAAAGCTGTAAGACAAGCAGAAGAAAGTAACGTCGAGCAGGCCATCCCACAACTTGTAGGCAGCTAATAAAATAATCGAGTTTGGTAAACGCTCGACTCACAATCTGCGGAATACAGAAAATCGAAGCTATTGCCCAAGATATGGAAACATTAGTAGCCAGATTCACGGTGACTGCCTCACCTACTGCTGTGCCTTCCGTCGCTTGTCGGGTGTTAAGAACGGCCGCCAGTATGCCGATAGTAAAACCGATAGCTAAAGCAGCGGCAATGTTTGGGCCGATTGATGCTCGTAGATACGATGCCGCGATTTTGAGTGTGATTGATTCTTCACGAGTGCGCTTAGCCATTGATTGTCCCGCCGTCTAAACGAACAATACGATCACATAGCTTTGCAATGGATGAATCATGAGTCACGACGAGCCCGTGTCCGTCATGCGAACGACACCATGTTGTGATTTGGTCAAAAGCACGATGCGCGTTCTGTTCGTCCAAGCTTCCCGTCGGTTCGTCTGCCAACAATAGTTTCGGGCCGCTAGCCAGAGCTCGAGCAATTGCTGCACGTTGTGCTTGCCCGCCCGAAACTGCTTCGGGTAAAGAGTCTCTTTCGTTTCCAATACCCAAGTTATCTAATACGATATTTGGTGATATCTCTTTCGGATTACCCGCTAAGGACCAAGTCAGCTCCACGTTTTCCAGCAAACTTAACCCTGGAATTAGGAGATGATATTGGAAAATTATTGATACAGATTCCCTTAAGTGCTTACGCACTTTTCGTTTTGGCACACCTGATATTTGAACCCCATCAAGTTCACTCCGACCTTCGGATAAGCGTCTGATACCACCCAATCCATGCAATAAAGTGGTTTTTCCCGCCCCCGACGGCCCCATAAGAGCCACCACTTCGCCATTTGCAATCGAAAAGTCCACATCGCGGAATAGCCACTCTCCCCCCCCATCTCCCTTCTTGAACCGATATCCTGCTCCAATAACTTCGAACATGTGTCAGCCCTTCGCTATAGAAATAAAACTCCGCAAAAATACAGCCCTAATAGAGTCCTTTAGACAATCCACAAGAAAACCCAATTAGGAGCTCTCACACGCACTCTATAAGACCATGGATTTAATGCCGTCGCATCAGCAACCTATATGCCATTGGATTTCTACACGACTCTCAAACATTCCTTTAGAGCAGCTATAGCGCAATCACACCCACAATTGCAGCGTTGAGCAGGTTGGTGCACAGACCCGCGATTAGCGCCAGTGGACCGTTCTTGGCAATCTCACCGCGGCGCTCCGGCGATAGCGCACCGAAGGAACCGATCTGAATCGCAATGGACGACAGGTTAGCGAAGCCGGCCAGGGCGAAGGTCGCCAGCATGATGGACTTCGGATCCAGCGAGTCGACGTGCTCAGAGAACGAGGTGTAGCCGACGAACTCGTTCAGAATCGTCTTCTCGCCAATAAAGCTACCGACCAGCCCTGCGTTCTCCCACGGCACACCAATCAGCCATGCAATTGGCGCAAAGATCAGGCCGAACAGTCCTTCCAGAGACCAGTTATCCTGACCGAACCAGCCGCCAATGCCGCCGATCATCGCCGACAGCATCGCAATCACAGCGATGAACGCAATCAACAGACATGCCACAACCACAGCGATACGACCGCCGGCCAGCGCACCCGATCCAAGCGCATCAATGACGTTCTTCGACTCGGTATCGCGGACATCCTTCACCGACGCATCCAGATCGGATTCCTCTGTCTCCGGCCAGAAAGTCTTCGCAATCAGCAGCGAGCCCGGCGCGTTCATCACCGATGCCGCCAGCAGGTACTCCAGCGGCGCACCGAGCAGGGAGTACCCGATCAAGGTCGATCCGGCCACCGACGCAAAACCGCCCGACATACATGCGAACAGCTCCGACTTGGTCAGTTTCGGAATATACGGCTTAACGACGAGCGGAGCCTCCGACTGCCCGAGGAAAATCACCGTGGAAGCGAAGACGGACTCCACCTTCGAGGTACCCATAATGAACTTCAGTGCGGAACCGACATATTCAACGAAGTACTGCACTACCCGCAGGTAGTAGAGGGCACCGAGGACTGCGCCCAGGAAGATGATCACTGGCAGCACGTTGAGCACGAAGACGAAGTTTTTACCCGTGTCGTCGAAAAGATTACCGAAGACAAACGAGGTGCCCTCATTTGTAAAATCGATCATCTTCTCAATGGCGCCGGCGACGCTCTTCAGCGCATTAAAACCAGGTTCCCACTTCAGCACTACCAGCGCGAATACCGCTTGCAGCAGCAGGCCAACGCCGAGTGTGCGCCAGTTAATGGCTTTCCTGTTCTTTGAGATAGCAATGGCAAATCCGATGACGAGGATGATGCCCAGTAAGCCTTGCAGTCTATCCATGACTAAGGTCTTCTTTCTTGATAAAAGAGGCTGTGGTGATGATGCCTACAGGTCCTCGGGACCAAAGGCGTAAGGGAGAATTTTTTCGAAGTCAATGCTGGCCGGAGCGCCTAAACCACCATTTTCCGGGCGCTCGGACTCCACTATGACGCGCTTGCACCCAAATTCGTGCAGGACCTGCCGACAGGCGCCACAGGGGTGGCACGGTGCCGCCTTTCGTCCGACGATGGCGCAGGCCGCAATCTTATGGTTGCCGCCGTGCTCCGCGACCATGCGGAATACGGCTGTGCGCTCTGCGCAGTTGGTCAACCCATAGGACGCATTTTCCACGTTGCAGCCTGTGACCACCGTGCCGTCGTCAAGCAGAAGTGCGGCACCGACCGGAAAACCTGAATAGGGGACGTACGAGTTTTCTGTGGCTGCGTAGGCCTTAGCCAGCAGTTCTTCGTCTGAGATGTGGGACATTGGGCCCTCCCTCCCCGAGCTTGTTCGAGGTATTTATGCAAACATACTTATGTGGGTACAAATGGAAAGTTAACTATTGACATTTGTTCTAATGCTGATGATAATCGGAATCAGCAGAGTTCACAAGACCAATATCGCTAAGCACAATCGCCTATAAAAGGAGCGAACAATGGCTGAAAAGTTCGATGTAGTTGACGTCATCAAGGTAAAGCGTGATGGCGGTGAGCTCAGTCCGGAAGAGATTTCCTGGGTCATTGACGCCTACACTCGTGGCGTCGTGGGCGATGAGCAGATGGCGGCGCTGAACATGGCCATCTTCATCCGCGGCATGAACCGCCGCGAGATTGTGGATTGGACTCAGGCGATGATTGACTCGGGCGAGACCATGAGCTTCGCCTCGCTGAGCAAGCCCACCACGGACAAGCACTCCACCGGCGGTGTCGGTGACAAAATCACGCTGCCGCTGGGTCCACTGGTGTCCTCCTACGGCGTGGCCGTCCCACAGCTGTCCGGTCGCGGCCTCGGCCACACCGGCGGCACCCTGGACAAGCTGGAATCCATTCCAGGCTGGCAGGCTGATGTTCCGAATGACCGCCTGATGCAAATCCTGGAAGATTCCGGCGCGGTCGTCGCAGCAGCCGGTGCGGGCCTGGCACCTGCGGATAAGAAGATTTACGCGCTGCGTGACATCACCTCGACGGTGGACTGCATTCCGCTGATTGCCTCGTCAATCATGTCCAAGAAGATTGCGGAGGGCACCTCCAGCTTGGTGCTGGATGTCAAGGTCGGTTCGGGCGCCTTCATGAAGGATCTGAATCAGGCCCGCGAATTGGCTCGCACCATGGTTGACCTGGGCAACGACGCGGGCGTGAACACCCGCGCGCTACTGACGGACATGTCCACTCCGCTAGGCCTGACCATCGGCAATGCCCTCGAGGTCCGCGAATCGGTGGAAGTTCTCGCAGGTGGTGGCCCCGCAGATGTCGTGGAGCTGACCTGTGAGCTGGCCCGAAACATGCTGGAGCTGGCTGGTGTGCACGATGCCGACGTGGAGCAGGCTCTGAAGGACGGCCGCGCAATGGATTCGTGGAAGAAGATGATCCGCGCTCAGGGCGGCGATCCGGATGCCGCGTTGCCGGTGGCACCTCACACGCACGATGTGGTTGCGCAGGCTGACGGTTACCTGACCAAGCTGGATGCACTGGCCCTCGGCGTTGGTTCCTGGCGCTTGGGCGCAGGACGTGCTCGTAAGGATGATCCGGTGCAGGCCACTGCCGGTATTGAGATTTTCGCCAAGCCGGGAGACAAGGTGGTCAAGGGTCAGAAGCTGCTCACGCTGCACACTGAAACTCCGGATAAGTTCGAGCGCGCTCTCGAGTCCATCGAGCCGGGCATTGAAATCGGCGACACCGCGCCGACAGCCGAGCGCGAGATTATCCTCGATCGCGTGTCCTAGAAAATTTCTGACGGGCTCGCGCCGGCGCCACTTCCCCGCCCCGAGCCCGCCATCTCCCTACTTTGACGCTCTCTCCCAAATTTCCGAAAGGACTTGATTTCTCCCATGACTTCCCGCGCTGATGTTGCCAAGATGATTGACCACACCCTGCTCAAGCCAGAAGCCACCTCTGACCAGGTCAAGGCTCTTATCGCCGAGGCCGCCAAGCTCGGCACCTACTCCATCTGCATCTCCCCCTCGCAGCTCCCAGTCGAGGTGCCTGAGGGCCTGCACATCGCCACTGTCGTAGGCTTCCCCTCCGGTGCGGTGAAGGCCGAGGTCAAAGCCACCGAGGCCGCCCGCGCCGTGGTCGATGGTGCCGAAGAGATTGACATGGTCATCAACATCGCCTTCGCCAAGGAGCACCGCTTCGACGACCTTGAGGCCGAAATCAAGACTGTTCGCGATGCCATTCCGGGCAAGGTTCTGAAGGTCATCATCGAGTCGGCCGCCCTGACCGATGAGGAAATCATCGCAGCTTGCAAGGCCTCCGAGTCCGCAGGCGCAGACTTCGTCAAGACCTCCACAGGTTTCCACCCAGCTGGCGGCGCTTCCGCTCACGCCGTGAAACTCATGCGCGAAACCGTGGGCGACCGCCTTGGAGTCAAAGCCTCTGGCGGTATCCGCGATGCCGCTGCCGCTGAGGAAATGATCGCCGCTGGCGCCTCTCGCCTGGGCCTTTCTTCCTCCGCCGCTGTCCTCGACGGTCTGAAGTAGGCTAACCCCGATGCTCTCCGAACAGCTACAAGCCACCATCACCGATTGGATCGCCCACGATCCGGACTCGGCCACCGCCGCTGAGCTCTCCTCGCTTTACGACGAAGCCAAGGCCGCCAACCCCGATGCGATTGCCGAGCTGGAAAGCCGTTTCGCCGGGCCACTCGAATTCGGCACTGCAGGTCTTCGCGGTGTCGTTGCCGCTGGTCAGTCTCGCATGAACCGTGCCACGGTCATCCGTGCCACCGCTGGCCTGGTTGCGCATCTGAAGAACATTGTCGGCGATGACTTCACCGTGGTCATTGGTTGCGATGCCCGCCACGGCTCCGCTGATTTTCACCGCGATGCCGCCGCGGTTGTCGCCGCAGCCGGTGGCAAGGCCCTGGCCCTGCCGCAGCAGCTGCCCACACCGGTGACCGCCTTTGCCGTACGCCACCTCAATGCCGATGCCGGCATTATGGTCACAGCCAGCCACAATCCGCCGAAGGACAACGGTTACAAGGTTTACCTCGGTGGCCGCGCGGTGGAGTCTGATTCCCGCCGAGGCGTCCAGATTATCGCGCCCCATGACAAGCAAATTGCGGACGCCATTGCCGCTGCTCCACCAGCTGATGAGGTTCCGCGTGACTTCGATGCCGTCGAGCAGGTTGGTCCTGAACTACTGGACGCCTATGTGAAACGGGCGGCTGCGCTCGCAACGACGTCGTCAAGCGAAGAGAAGCAGGCAGCGAAGATTGTTCTCACCCCGATGCATGGCGTCGGCGGCGAGACCATCGTGCGCACGCTGAACGCGGCAGGTTTCTCGAATGTCAGCGTGGTCGAGAAGCAGTTCGCGCCAGATCCGGAGTTCCCGACGGTATCGTTCCCGAACCCGGAGGAAGCCGGTGCTTTGGATCTTGCGTTTGAGCTGGCTCGTGCCGAAGACGCGGATGTCATCATCGCGGCTGACCCGGATGCGGACCGTTGCTCGGTGGCTATTCCGGATAGCAGCGTCGACGGTGGCTGGCGACAGCTCTCCGGCGATGACATCGGTGCGTTTCTAGGTGAAGTCATCGGTGCGGATGCCGAGGCTCGTGGGATTGCGACCGTGACCAATGATGAGGGCGCAGAGTTTCCGGCCACAATGGCTAACTCGATTGTGTCCTCGCGCCTGCTGGGCAAGATTGCCGCAGGTCACGGACTGAATTATCGCGCTACACTGACCGGCTTTAAGTGGATTGCTGGTGTGGACGGGCTCGTCTTCGGCTACGAGGAGGCCATTGGCTACTGCACTGACCCGGCAGTCGTGCGAGACAAGGACGGCGTATCTGCGGCGGTGCGTGTCGCCGACGCGGTGGCGCGACTGAAGGGCCAGGGGCTGGGCATTCAGGACCTGCTGGATGAGGTCGCCTGCGCCCACGGCCTCTACAAGACCGCCCCGTTGACCTTCCGAGTCGAGGACCGCTCGCTGATTACCAAGGGCATGGACACTCTGCGCGCCAACCCGCCTGCACAGCTGGCCGGATCGAAGGTCACGCAGGTCACGGACATGAATGACGGCCTAGACATGGTCGATGCCAAGGGCGAGAGCTATCACATCCCGCCTACCGACGGCATTCTCATTCTCACCGAGGCCAACGACCGCGTCATTGCCCGGCCTTCCGGCACGGAGCCGAAGCTGAAGTGCTACTTGGAGGTCGTGCTGCCGGCCGCGCCGGCCGCGATTCCGCACGTGGCTGCGGCCGAGCGGCTCGACCAGATTAAGGCCGAGCTCAAGGAAATCCTGGGGATGTAGCCACTAAGCAGCTACTAGCTACTAACTACCAGCTACGCCTCGCAACAAACTGGGGTGCGCATGAACAAAACGGCCGAAAAATGGCCGTGGGGTTTCACGCGCACCCCAGTTTCGCATGTGCAGCCCGGTGTCTTGGGCCGGCTCACAAGTTACTGACTAGGTTTATGACAAAAACAAGCAGAAATTAGTGCCGAAACTGACATAAACTTAGGCAGTTTCTCGATGGCCGCGCCCTCATTTGAGGCTCACCACCTCATTTCGGGTCTAGCTAAACCCGTTCTGGCCGCATTTTGCGGACGACATGCGTCTCCTAACATGCTTTACAGTTTTCCCAGTAATACAATAAAAGCCGTTAACCGTGTCCCCAGGGGATGGAGCACCATTCGCTACGCGGGTTGGGCTCATCACAGGGGGAACACTTCCTCCTCGTGATTGGTACGTCCAGCATGTCGCATAACGAGTTCCCCAGCTCAGACCCCAACTACAATTCGAATCCTTCCACCGGTTCTTTCGGCCCCGTGTACCCGAACCAGGCACCTCAACCCCAACCACAACCACAGCCCCAGCCCCAATTCGCTGCGCAGCCGGCACCAACTTTCGCTTACGCAGCCCCGGCGTATCCGCAGCAAAGATCAGGTACTTCCGGCGCAATGATTGCGCTCATTTCAGTGCTGGTCGTGGTCCTGCTGGGCCTGGTTGGCGCGGTACTTTATGTCACCCTGAGTAAAGATGACTCGGTAACTGCGGCCGACACACAGACGGCTGCCACTACACAGGCCGCTGCCGATGCTTCGAGCCAGCCCAACCCACCGGTCACACAGACTGAGACCGTGGTTGTTCAAGATTCGAGTGGCTCATCCGGTAATTCGGGCTCGTCTCGCTCATCGGGCCTGGCTGGCGGCAACCTCTCCAGCGCATGGAAGGGCACGTCCTCAACGAGCGATCCGTTCGTTCGAAATGTACACAGCGCCTACGTCCGCTATCGCAATTCCACTGGTGCGGAATCCGGCACCATCACGGCCTACAGCCCAACGACTGGCCTGACCTACAACATGTGGTGCCGCCCATCTGGTAGCAACATCAAGTGCACGGGCGGCCGTAACGCAGTGGTGTACATCGGCTAACGCATACCGCCCACCGCCACGGTCACAGCACTCCAGTCCGCGACCTACGCCACTGCGTCGTCTAGGCCGCCAGCTAGGTCGTGGAAAATGGCCCGGTTGAGACGAAATGCCTTTTTCGCCTCGTCAACCACGGCATCTTTGTCGGCATCCGAAATGCCCAGCTCAGACAGACTCTGTCGGTAGCCGTCGCGGTAGGGCTTAATTTTTCCGATCGCGGAGAAGTCATAGAATCGGGTTCCCTCCGCACCGATGCCGTAATGCTTGGCCAGCATGGACGCAATCACCTGACCACCAGAAAGATCGCCCAGGTAGCGAACGTAATGGTGTGCCAATGCGGCGTTGGCGTTGCCGTTGCTTTCGATTTCACGAAGCTCGGCCACGTAGTTCTTTGTCGCCTCCACTGGCGAGATCTTTTCCCGCCAGTCAGGCCCCACCAAATGTTCAAGGTCGGCTGCCAGCGCTTCCAGGCGCTCCAGCTGCGCATCGTAGACCGCGCTGACCTGCGGCGACTCCGCAGTGGACCGCACTGCCTGCTCCAACGCTTCGTAAACAAAGTAGAGCTGACCAGTTAAATCGATGGCCGCCTGCGCGTCCAGTTCACCCGCCAGCAGTCTCGACATGAAGTCGGAGTTTTCCGCTTCACTGTGGACACCCGCAGTCTCCACTTTGAGTCGCTCTGCCAGGGGCTGAGCAGCCAGCTTGTCATCCTTTTTAATCGTGTTTTCAACCATGATTTTCTTCTTTCTCTGCGAGGTTCGGAGACTGGGGTGAGAGATTGTGGCCCGCACGCTGAGGCACCAGCACGGGGTTGCCCGCGGAGTCCTGAAGCACTTCCACACCGATGCCGTAGACTTCGCTGACGGTCTGTGCATCCAGGGTTTCCGCAGGCGGGCCTTGCTTTACGACGCGCCCCTGCGCCACCACCACAACGTGATCGGCATACGCCGCTGCGGCGGACAAATCGTGCAGGACCACGACCACGGCTTTGCCCGCCGCCGCGCGGGCGCGCATCATTCCCATGATTTTTTCGGCGTGGTGGAGGTCCAGGGCCGCGGTCGGTTCGTCGAGAAGCACGACAGGAGTGTCCTGGTAGAACACGCGGGCGCTGTGGACGCGGGCGCGCTCGCCGCCGGAGAGGGTCGGGACTTCCCGGTCAAGGAGGTGCGCGACGTCGCATTCAGTGATCACTTCCGCGAGCAGCTCCTCGTTCGGGCAGCCCCAGGGGTTGCGTCCGAAGTCGATGACTTCACGGCTGGTGAATGGCACGGACAGTTCTTGGCTCTGTACCAGGACGGCGCGGTAGCGGGCCAGGTCGGCGATGGAGAGCTCGGCAATGGAGTGCTCGCCAATCCGGACGTTGCCGCCGCTGAGCTCATGGTCGCCAGAAAGCGCTGCGAGCAGTGTCGACTTTCCAGCACCATTCGGGCCGACCAGCGCGGTGACTTTTCCGGGCTCGGCGACCACGGAAATATCGTTGAGGATGCGGTGACCACCCAGGGTGATGCTGACATTTTCGGCAGAAATACCCAGGCCAGAGTGAATTTCCATTAGTGCACCGCCCTCTTCGAACGCAGGAGCAGCCAGAAGAACAGTGGGCCACCGACAATCGAGGTGAGCATTCCCAGCGGCAGGTCCGCACCGGTGATCATGGTGCGGGCCGCGAGGTCGGCCAGCGTTGTGGCCAGCGCGCCGCCGAGGATGCATGCGGGAATCAGCGTGCGATGCGCTGGTCCCAGCAGCAGTCGTGCAGCGTGCGGCACGACCAGGCCGATGAAGACGATGATGCCGGAAAATGCCACTCCAGCCGCCACGACCAGGGACGTGCCAAAAATGATGGCGCGACGCAGCGTGACGACGTTAATACCCAGGTGGCGGGCTTGCGCTTCACCAAGACTCAGAATGTCCAGCTTGCGGTAGCTGACCCACATGGCAATCACGGCCGGAACTGTCACCAACGTAATAATGACAACCTGCGTCCAGGTGGCACTGGCAAACGAGCCCATCTGCCAGAACACAATGCGGTCGCGGGCAGCCGTGGAGGCTACGAATGTCAGGAGCGAAACCAGACCACCACAGATGGAGTTCACAGCCACACCGACCAGAATGATTCGAGCGATATCGCGGCCACCGTGCGCATTGGCGGCCACAATAGCCGTGGCTACCGCGCCACCAATAAAAGCTGAGACCGCAATGGCCCAGCTGCTGGCGAAGACACTCAACACTCCGCCGAGCACTCCGGAAAGCCCGGCGGCGGTGCCCAAAACTGTGGCGGTGGCAGCGCCGACCGCGGCGCCGGAGGAAACGCCGATGAGGCCGGGTTCGGCAAGCGGGTTGCCGAACACCGCTTGCAGCGCCACACCTGCGAGGGCGAGCCCCGCGCCAACGAGGCAGGCCAGCGCGATGCGCGGCAGTCGCACTTGCCACAGCACGGTGTCGATGGGCTCTGGCGCGTCACCGAGACCGCCATTGAACACTAGCCTCACCATTGAGCTCAGTGATTCGCCGATGGTAGCGCCGAACTGCCCCACGGAGGCCGACCAACCTATTGCCAGCACCAGCGCTAGGGCGAGTCCAATGAAAACGGCCACCTGTCTGAACGGACTAGTTTTGTTCGCGGTTGTCTGCATTGCTCAGCCAGTCACTTTCCCGCAGTCTTGTCAGCGCCATCACCAGCACCGCCACCGTAGAGAGCATCCGCAATGGCGCGAATCGCACGCGGCGACTGCGAGTCAAAGGACAGCAGCTGCGAATCGGGCACGTCCACAACGGACTCATTCTGGCCCGCCGGGGTCTGTGCGATGCCCGGGATCTCCTTCAGACCTTCAATCCCGCCGACGGACTCCAGGCCACCGGTCATCACCAGGATGGTGTCTGGAGCCGCAGCGATGAGCGACTCTGGCGTAATCGGCGTGAACGCACCCTCAATACCCACGCCCTCACCGGCATCGACACCGCCGAGACGAGTGATCAGAGAACGCCCACCAGAATCCGGTCCCGCAATCATGGCCACACCGGTTCCGCGCACGTAGAGAATCATCATCTTGCGGCCATCGGCCTTGGCCTGCGCGTACTCGGTCGCAGCCGCCAGCTCCTTGTCCAGGTGCTCCTTCACCGGGCCAACTTGGTCAGCCAGGCCGACTGCGCCCGCAACTTCGTCGATAAGCGTGTTGATGGTCTCGGGAGTGCGCTCGTCCGACACATGGACGACGGTGATCCCCGCTTTTTCAAACGTGTCGAACACGCGGCTGGGGCCGATCGAGCCATCGGTAATGATGAGCTCCGGCTTCAGCTTCATCACCGACTCAGCATTGACCGCATGCCCGCCGATGGTGAGGTTCGGCAGATCCTTTACCGCCGGGAAATCGGAGGTGGCGTCGCGCCCCACCAGACGGCCTCCGAGACCAAGCGTGTAGACCGCACGACTGAGTGCTCCCGCCCGGTCAAGCGTGAGAATACGCTGGTAGTCCTTGTCCGCCGCCGGTTTCGGGTCTTTCAGCAGCACTTCGGGGTTTTCCGAAGGCAGGTTCGCATGCGCGGCACCGTGAGCGGAAATGTTGTCGGCGCGCGGAACCGTCGTCACGCCAGCGCTTGACGACGATGCCCCCTCCCTCGCGGCATCATCGGAACCACAGGCGACTAGTCCTGCGACTAGGACAACACTCAGCAGTGTTCCGGCAAGACTGCGAACGTGACAGGCAGGCACGGTGAACATATTCCCCCTCTGTGAGCTGACGCTGCACGGAGATAGACGACAAAAAGAATGACTAAATAACGACTAACACTAGTAACAAAGAGCTTAGAAAGGACTTTGCTCTACTCACCCAAAGAATCTTAGGCTATCTTTTAGTTCTAGGTTAGCCTACCCTTAAATAAAGATAGTAATCTCTACAGTTTTTCGGAAGGACGTTACCTCCTATGACTACTCGTACACTCCAGCGTCGCGCGGCTTTCCTGGCTGTTCCGGCCGTCGCCGCACTTCCACTTCTCGCCGCCTGTGGCACAGATGACGCGTCCGATGCCGCGCAGGATGCTACCAACGCCTCGGAAACCACCAGCTCGGCTGCAGATCAAGAAACCGACGCCAGCGCCGGCGAAGTAACCATGGAGGCCGAGCCGGTCAACGACCTCTCCGAGGGCGATGTCATCTCCGTCGACCTGTCTGGTCTCGACCCCGACTACGGCTACTACGCCGCACTCTGCGCCGCCGAGAAGGCTCCAGGCAACCCCGTCCCGGACTGCACCGGTGACCGCAGTGCCGGCACCCAGTCGCAGCAGTGGATTACCAAGAAGTCCGGCGGCACCACCACCATCGCCGACGACAACACCGCACACTTCGAGCTCAGCGTTGTGCCCACCGGCGAGGCCGTGGACTGCACCCAGCAGGACTGCGTGCTGAAGCTCTTCGGTGACCACAGCGAGGGCTTCGAGGACATCACCGAGATCCCGGTTACTTTCGCAAAGTAGCCAAACCGCACACGCGCAGGCGTCGCAGTCCTAGGCTAAGAGCCATGGAAACCGACCAGCCTGCGACTGCTTTAGAAGCGGCACCGCGCCGCATCACACTCCTGCCCGGCGACGGCATCGGCCCTGAAATCACCGATGCCTGCCGAGGACTCATCGCCGATGTCTTCCCGCACTGGGAGCTGACAGAGGCACAAATTGGCTGGTCCCAGTGGTGCGCGCACGGCAATCCCGTCCCGCAGGAAACTTGGGAAACACTCGGACGCAGCGACGCCGCTCTGCTCGCGGCGATTACCTCCAAGCCCGCTCGCGAGGCTGAGGAAGAACTAGCACCGCATCTGCGCGATACCGGCCTGACCTACCGCTCCCCTGTTCTCCAGCTGCGCCAGCGCCTCGATCTCTTCACCAACATCCGCCCGGTCACCCTGCCCGGCGCGACTGCCGACTTCACCATCGTTCGCGAAAACACCGAGGGCCTCTACAGCCACGACTATCTCCTTCCGCCTCACGACGCCCCGGCCGACTCCCCGCACCACCACCTGTGGGCAGAGGTGGCAGAGGACTCGACGGTGGCCCGCGCCGTCGATAAGCGTGGCGACGTTGCGGTTTCTTTGCGCGTGACGACGTCCTTTGCGTGGCACCGCCTTGCGCGACAGGCGGCCAAGTTGGCTCTCGCGCGGCAGGCGGCAAACCTCGATTCGGAGGCCACGCCGACGGTGACGGTGGCGGACAAACCGAATATCCTGCGGGACTCTGCGCGTGTGATTCGCGGGGCAGTTGAGCAGGTGGCTGAGGAGTATTCGCAGGTCACATTCGATTTTGCCAATGCGGATGCCGTGGCAATGCAGCTAGTGACCGACCCAGCGCGCTTTGATGTCATCATCGCGGAGAACCTCATCGGTGACATCCTCAGTGACATCGGCGCAGGCCTGATTGGCGGGCTGGGGCTGGCGGCATCGGCGAATGTGGGCGACAACTTCGCGGTGTTCGAGCCGGTGCACGGTTCGGCACCTGACATTGCGGGGCATGGCATTGCCAACCCGGCTGCGTTTTTGCTCTCTACGGCTATGTGCGCGGAGCACCTTGGGGCACCGACCTCAGAACTTGCGCCCGCTGCCAAGCTGCGCGAGGCCGTCTACGCCGCGACGCGCACTGCACCGACGCCAGACCTCGGCGGCACTGCGACTACCAGCGAGTTTGTGGCTGCGGTGCGAGCGGAGCTGGGGTTGTAGGCATTGACTCGATTACGAAGCGCAATTAAAGTGGTTGCTATCAATCCCAGCCGTTGACCCTCCGCCGATAAGGAGAGCGCCGATGACTGGGATTACTCATAGGGGGGGCCAAGAAATATGAGTAGAAACAGATATAGTGCTGCGCGAGCTGTGCCTTTACGCGAGATCACTACAGCAGTGCTTGTTGATGGTGGCTTTTACCGCAAACGTGCGGCAACACTGTTTGGTCATAAGACCGCAGAAGATCGCGCTGATGAACTGGTCAAGTACTGCCATCGCCATATACGTGAATCGCGCGCTGGACTGTACCGAATCTTTTACTACGACTGCCCACCGTCACAGCGGGTTGTTTATCACCCATTGCTCCAGCAGCAAGTCAACCTTGGTAAAAGTGAACTTTTTACCTGGACCAATGACTTCTTCGCTGCATTGGCTAAAAACGAAGACAATCCTTTACACGTTAACTACACCGGAAAACAGGACCCTGAGGACGACGAAGAAGAGCTCTAGCTCCTACTGGAACTGGCTGAGGTCAATGCCTTCCAGCGGGTCCGACTCGCGGATGTCGTCCTCCGGTGGCAGCGGCACCTCGCAGAGTACAACCGCCGCACCACACGGGTCCTGCACGGTTGCCAGCGGGCCGAACTCGGTGGCCTGCGGGGCAACGAGCACGGAACCGCCCAGTTCCTCAGCCTTGGCGACAGCAGCGTCGATGTTCTCCACGCCAAGGTAGGCCAGCCAGCCAACGAAGCTCTTATCTGCCGCATCGGTCTGTGCAGCAACCGAGCTGGCTACCAAGCCAGCGAACGGCGCCCCGTCTTCCATCGCAACTGCGAAAGTGCCGTGCTCATTCTTGTTGCGCACTGCGATTTCCCAGCCAAAGAAGTTGTGGTAGAAGTCCGCGACCTGCTCAAAGGTCTCCTCCGGGCCTGCGACCAGCTCGAACCACACCGGGGTGCCGGGCTCGCCCGCTGCAATGAAGGCCTGCTCACCCGGCTGTTCCAAAAGTCCAATGAGGCCACCGGCGGGGTCGGAAACGACGGCCATCGTGGATCCGTCGACAAGCGGGGTCGGTTCCTGGAAGACCTCAGCGCCAAGCTCGCGCGCCTTCTCGACGGCACCAGTGGCGGAGTCGACATGGAAGTTCACGCGCCACTGGTTGACGAAGGCATCCTCAGCGTCCTTATCGGCCTCAAGCAGCACCGACACCGGCATTCCGGACAGCATGGCAACGCGGCGACCAGCGGATGCCTCGCGGGCATCCTCATGGATTGGCGCGGTATTGCGATAAGCCCACCCGAGAACGCCGCGGTAGAAGCGCTCGGTCTTACGCGGTGCGGCGGAGAGCAGGTCTACGCGCAGGGGCATGCCAAATTCGGCGGGAAATGCGGGCATGAGTTACAAGTTCCTCCACTTTTCAGGATCAAAGTCATCGTCGGCGGTGGCCTCATCAAAGTAGTCATCATCGACTTCATCGGCGGTGGCCACGCGTGCCGACATACCGGCAACAGAGACGACGTCCCCTGGACGCAGCACCTTGCCGCGGCGAGTGTCGACCTCACCGTTCACGCTGACCTGTCCCTCAGCGATTAGTTCCTTGGCCAGACCGCCCGTTTCCACCAGGTTTGCCAACTTCAGGAATTGCCCGAGACGGATGGACTCATCCCGGATTGCGACATCGATAGGCTCCATGCCCTTAAGTGTGTCATATCCGGTGAAAATGGTCGGGGGTTGGTTCGGGTCTGGTTCGGCTTTGGAGGCTTGGGAGACCTGGGAGCCACCCCATTTAAACTTCTATTTCGATAAAAACCTCGAACCGCGACGCGGATGAGGCAGCACACCCTAACATCGTTCTCATGTCTAATTCACGGTCTCCGAAGTGGCCCCGGATCGCCAGCGAAGCGCCACCTCGCCCTCCGCTACGCCATGTTATCGCCGCCTCGGTAGCCGTGAGCCTGCCGCTGATGACCCTGGCACTCATCTCAACTTCTGTCTCTGACCTGCTATTTCTGCCTCCTATTGGCGCTGCCATGGCGCTTATTGTCGGTGCGCCCAACTTGCCTCTGGCTCAGCCACGAAATGTCGTGGTCGGACACCTCATCGGCTGCACGACTGGCATCGCAATTCTGCACATGTTGGGTTCGACCATCATTGCTGCAGCGGTTGCCGCCGGCGTCGCCTTCGCGCTCATGCTTCTTGCTCGCGCGGCGCACTCCCCTGCCACCGCTACCGCTATGGTCACTGTGCTGATGCCACACGGTCATGGGCTCGCCAACGATTTCCGCTTCATAGGCTTCATTTTCGCTTCGTCGATCATGATCGTGATGCTTGGCATCCTCGCAAATCGACTGCGCGGCCTCCGCTATCCCACATACTGGTGGTAGGTGGATTCGGGGTCACGCACTCCGGCTAAATACGGCTATCAGTGGGATAATGACACTCATGCCAAAGCAGTGGATTAACAACACGACGACCGAAAAGATTGTCATCATCGGTGCCGGTGGATTCGGCCGAAACGTGGTCAGCTTCATCAAGGACATCAACGACTACGCAGCAGCCAACGGCCTACCACCGCAGTGGGAAATCCTAGGCATTATTGATGATGGCACCCCAGATATGACCTTTTTCCACAAAATGGGCGTGCAACTCTTGGGCAAAACCAAAATCCTCGCGGACTTGCCCGAGGGGGTCTACTACACAGTCGCAATCGGCAACGGCGCTGCTCGACGTTCGATTGCACAGCATGCAGATTCCAAGGGGCTCGTGCCTGCGACTCTGGTCCACCCAGACACCAGCATTGGCGCGCTGGTCTCGCTCGGAGAGGGCACGGTCATCTGCCCCGGAGCGCGCCTGACCTGCAATATTGAGGTAGGCAAGCACGCCCAAATCAATATGAATGTCACGATTGGCCACGATGCGGTGCTGCGGGACTACTGCACAATCTTCCCGCTCAATGCCGTGTCGGGCTTTGTCACGCTTGGCGAAGCCTGCACCCTAGGCGCCAACTCCGTAATCAACCCCGGCCTCACCGTTGGCGAGGGAGCGTACATCGGATCCGGAGCCGCAGTTACTAGCGATGTCGATGACTACACCGTTGTCGCCGGTGTTCCTGCAAGTGTGATTAAGAACCTGCGTTAGCCGAATCGTCCTCATCCGACGAACCGGTGAACTCGGTCATGGTCACTTGCCCTTCTTCCGAGATCCCTTCACGCTTGAGCACCACCAAGATAGTGTCGAGCAGAATCTTTGCATCGAGCAGTAGCGACCAATTATCCACGTACTGCACGTCGTACTCGAAACGTTCTTCCCAGGTGATGCCATTGCGGCCCGAGACCTGAGCAAGCCCTGTAATTCCCGGTGGCACCTCATGGCGGCGTGCTTGGCGCGGCGAATAGCGCTCGAGGTACTTCATGCGCAGCGGGCGCGGGCCAACGAGGCTCATGTCACCACGCAGAACGTTAAAGAGCTCCGGGAGCTCATCCAAGCTTGTGGACCGAAGGAATTTTCCCACCTCGGTGAGGCGGGACGCATCGTCGACAAGCCCCTTTGCCGGATTGACGTGGTGCATCGTCCGAAACTTGAGGATATTAAACGGCTCACCATCCTGGCCCGGGCGTTCCTGGCGGAATAGGACTGGCTTTCCCATGGAAAGTCGCACTGCCAGAGCCGTAGCGCCCATAACTGGCGACAGCACAATCAAGCCCGCTGCAGATGCCGCGATGTCGACGCCACGCTTAATTACCCGTTGCGCGCGGATGCTCAGTGAATCCATTGGTCATCTCCTACTTTTCGTTGAACATTTCGCGCAGAAGCTTTTCGGCACGCGCATCGACTTCCGCATTGGAACGGTTCCTGACCAGCCAACCAACCGCACCCACTACACCGGCCGCGGCAAACGACGCTGCCGCAACGCGCAGCTTCCTGTTGTCATTCTTGTTGTCAGGCGCACTTTGCTTGACGACGGCCACCGCTGGCTCCGGCTCCGGCACAACCGGCCCCGCGGTATCGGTGACCATGACTGGTTCGGGATCGGCTGCGGGTTCTGGTTGCGGCTGCTCATCCAGCTCAAGTGCTGGTCCATCAGCGGTTTGCCCGATGGGACTTGGCTTTTGCACTGCCTCAGAAGCAAGATTGCCTTCCGCGCCACTTTCGGTCGACTTAGTTTTGTCGCCGCGGAACAAGGAAACAATTCCAACCACGAAGGCAACGAAAAATGCGATTGCAATTTCAAGGCCAATTCGCGGCAGGGTCCGGAACCAGTAAATATGCAGGCCGCCCCAAATAAGGTCACCCAGACCAGCCGCGAAAGTCACTGCAGTAATAAACAATGCTGGCGCCCACCAGCGCGTCTGCAGTGCAGCATGTCCGCGAGTAACTCCCCAGTTAAACAGGGCAATGCCGAGTCCGAGTACTAATCCGCCGATGACGACACCAATGCTGCCCCACATCCAGTACCACTCACCGGTAGCGTTAGCGGCCACCGAATACCAGTCGTACTTCGGGATTGCCTTCTCTGGCTTCCAATACTTAACCAACTCGTACCCCACTGCACGAGGCAAATCCCAGCTCTCCGGCGCAATCGGCGTTAGCGGAGTCAGCAGGTTTTTTCCGCCTTGAAATTCAAAGCGTCCCTGCTCATGCAGGTCGACCAGATTTGCGAAGGTAACAAATGGATCAGTCAAAGATTCCAGACCAGTGCGGTTAGCTGAATTACCCTTATTGATGCTCTCCTGGTGAGCTTTACGCAGCGTTGCAAACACCATCAACGCACCAGGGCCCATAACAATGGCCAGAAGCTTGATCCAAAAACCCCGCACACGAATCGCGAACAACACCAAGAGCCCAAGCCCCACAGCTGCGATACGCAAGCGGCCTTGTCCACTATGAATATCTAGGACGTACACCGCCGACATGCCTAGCACTACTGGCAATGACAAAACCAGGAGAATCACCGATCGCGACCACCAGGCACCAAAGGAAACCAGCAGGATTCCCACAATTGCCGGGCTTTCAATAATGATGCCAGGCAGTAGATTAGAGGCGCGGAATTGGTACGAAAACGCGTACAGCGCAAGGCCGATGAGGATGAAAAGCCACCGGCCAGGAAGCACCTTTTTATCGAAACGAATTTCTCGACCAAAGCGCCAAGAAATCATGGTCACGAGAAAGGTCAGCAAGTAGGTGAGGCCAACGGCCGTGCGCAACGCTTCGGTTGAAACTCTTGTGTCATCCCACGCTTCGTAAGCAGGAAAAGCTGCCGTAAACAGGGTCACAAGCGCAAATACGCCCAACGGTGTGATTGTCCGACCGCCGTTGCCCAAGAAAGTACGCAGGCAGAAAAAAGCCAACAAAATGGTACCGATCTGCGCCCCCTGCAGCGGATCCGTCCACGATGTCACTACGACGACTGAGAACAGCCACAGAACCGCCTCGATAGCTGTCAGTTGCGATATCCGGGCTATTCCCGTGTCGATAGCTTTGGTCATCCCAGCACTTCCTTCAGAACACCAATCACCCGCGCGACGTCGTCATCGTCCAGCGCCGGACCACTAGGAAGAGTAATGCCGCGGGAGAAAAGATTCTCAGCGGTACCGTTGATGGTCGCTCGCGCGCCCTCATACACCGGCTGCAGGTGCATCGGCTTCCACAGGTGACGAGCCTCGATGTTGGCCTCGCCCAGCGCCGCAATCACGCTGTCCGGGCTCAGCACGCCCTTATCGACGGCATCCTGTGGCAGCACAATCGAGGTCAGCCAGCAGTTCTCGGTGAACCGCTCGTCGGAGTCAGAGAGCAAGCGGGTACCTTTACCAGGGGCATCGTCGTCAAGCGAGGCGAGCAAATCTAGGTACGCGTCGCGAATCTGGCGACGGCGAGCAATCATGTCGTCCAGACGCGAATGCTGCGCCCGCCCCAGCGCGGCAAGCAGATTGGAAAGACGGTAGTTGTAGCCGATTTCGGTGTGTTCGTACCAAGCGACGGGCTGACGCGCCTGCGTGGACAGGTAGCGCGCGCGGGCGATGAGATCAGCATCGTTGGACAGCAGCATGCCACCGCCGGAGGTGGTCATGATTTTGTTGCCGTTGAAAGACAGCGCGGCGGCACGGCCAAAGCTGCCGGCCGGCTGATCATCGACGCTGGCACCGAGCGCCTCGGCGGCGTCCTCGATGAGCGCGATGCCGAGTTCTTCCAGGCGTGGCGCGAAGGCCGGGTAATCGGCGCAGCGGCCAAAGAGGTCCACAATCATCACGGCGGGAACGCTCTTGCCCTCGGCAAGCAGTTCATCGACGGTGCGGAGCAGCAGCTCAGGGTCGATGTTGCCGTCCTCTGCGGCATCGACAAACACCGGCGTAGCGCCGACGTAAGCGATGGCGTTGGTCGTGGCCGCGAAGGTCATGGTGGAAACCGGGATGTAGTCACCTTCACCAATCCCCAGCGCGAGCAGCGCCAAGTGCAGGCCAGCAGTTCCAGACGACAGCGCGAGCGCGTGCTCAACACCGCAGCGCTTGGCAATCTCCGCTTCAAACGCGTCTACCTCGGGACCCAACGGAGCCACCCAACCAGAGTGGAGTGCACGAACGACGGCCTGTTCTTCTGCTTCGGTGACTGTCGCGAGCGAAAGAAAGATCCGCTCATTGGGCTTGTTAGTGTCGGCGTTAGTCATTACTTCTGAACCTTTCGAACGCGGTTGAGTACCTCGATGAGCTGGTTGTACAGGCTGTCACGAGCAAAACGCTTCTCACCCAGTTCGCGGTTTCGCTGTCCCGCTGCGCGCATCTCATCGCGGTCGGAGATGATCTCAGCGAATCGCTTGGCCGCAGTCGGAATATCGCGCGAGAGACGCCAGCCGGCATCGTGCTCGGTTGCGGCTTCCTCCAGCCAGCCACCGTGGTTGAATACCACCGGACGCGATGCGGCCATGGCATCGAAGACCTTGTTCAGGGAGTTGCCTTCCAGGCAGGGGTCATCACGCAGCGGTGATAGCGCGATATCGGCGGCAGACACGTACTTGGCGACATCTTCCTTCGGCTGACGGCCGAGGAACATCGCATCGGCATCGAGGCCAGCGTTCTCGGCGCGCTGGTACAACGCATCCGAGTCGCTTCCCTGCCCCAGCAGGACAAAGCGCACATTCTCCACGCCATCACGACGCAGCTGCGCCGCCAAATCCACAAGCCACTCCAGCTGGTAGGACATGCCAAAACCACCGGCGTAGACCGCCACCACGTCATCGCCCCAGCCCTGCTCCTTGCGGAAAGCTGCACGCTGCTCGGCCGGGACATCAAAACGCTCAAAGTCCGACGCATTCGGAATGACGGTCACGCGCTTCTTCGGAGCGACCTCTTTGACGCCATCGGCCATCGACGGCGACAGCGCCACGACCTCGCTCGATGCCGCATAAAATGCCTTCTCCAGTTGCTTGGCCAGGAAAATCGCCACCGGATTATTGAGGTAGCCCAACTTGATTGGCACCTCTGGCCACAGGTCACGAATCTCCGCCACCAACGACGCACGCTGGGTAAACTTCGCCACAATTCCCGGAACCGCCACAGTCAGCGGAGTCGAGGACGCGTAAATCACGTCGGCAGGCACACGGGCAGCAACCGCGGAGGCGCGCACCAGGAAGTTGAAGAAACTGACGATGCGCTCGCGCTTCGACATTTCATTGCGGTACGGAATCGCTAAACGACGCACGTGGATGCCATCGACCGTTTTATCCATGGCCTCATCGCGACCACAGATCATTGTCACCTCGTGGCCTGCAGCGGCCATTCGGCGGGCAAACTCGTAGGGTCGGGAACCACCCGGCTCACCGGGGAGAACAAAGTGCTGGTGGATATAAGTGATTCGCATTGTTTAGCTTTCCTCGATTACGTCGACGGGAAGTTCTTCGTTGGTGGTTGATGGATTTTTCGGGCCTCTGCTCGGCTGCATCAACGCCACTGCGGCAACAACGGCTGCTGCAAAGTAGACAACTGCGCTGGTCCACGCGAGACCGAGGGCGTCTCCGAGAAGAATGCCAATCGGGTAACAAATGACAGCGATAACGGCGGAAATGAGCTCCACTCGGCCAATTCGACGGGGATTGTCGCTGCCGAGAATTTCACCGCACAGGTGTCGGTAGCAGCCGAGCACCACGGCCGCGATAGTCAGTGGCAGCACCAACTCCCGAGCAGGCTCAAACTCATGGCCGAATACCGGCACGATGAGGAAGTAGAGTGCCATACCACCGAGCGCACCAAGCGCGCCGTACGCTGCAGTGACTATGCCAAGGTGTCGGAGCACACGAGACGGGGTGAGTTCGCGACCCCTCTGGTCGCTGGTGCGCTGATCGGCGACTGACTGCGCGACCCAGTACAGCGGCTCTGTCGCCGTCGCCACGACCACGAAAAGGCCTAACGACGCCGGCGAGGCCAGCGCCGGCAGTAAAACGCGCCCCAAGCGTGTGGTCGTCAGCGGTCCGAGACCCGATGCGATGAACGGAGCATTTGTACGAGCCGTCTCTACCACTCCGCCGACACGGGAATCGGTATGCTCGCGTGACTTCGCCAGCGACCAGATTGCCAGGGGCAGCGCCGGGAAGATGTAGGCCGCAGCCCACCAGCGCCAGTCCTCGACTCCAGCGAAATACAGCGCAGTGCTAATCAGCAGCACTGAGCCCTGGAAACAGACGAATACTGCGACGAAGAAAGACACTCGATGGCGGCTGATAGCCATCGCACGAACCATGGAAAATGACACGGTAACCAAGGCGACAATGCCGGCCATTGCCGTCCACGGTCCGTAGACGACACCTGCGATGGCACAGGCAATCAGAGCGACCACAGTCATGGCGAAACCACTCGGAATGAGACCGTGGTCGTAATCATCGCGGCGCAGCAAAAGCCGATCGGCCCCAAAGCCGACGAAGGGCGCCACAATATAGGCGAACTGCAAAACGGTAGCGACCTCGCCTCGACCGGCGGGCCCCAGCACTCGCGCGGAAAGAATACTGACCACAAAGGCGACGACTGCGGCGAGCGCTGAAGCTGCCGAAATCGTCGCAACTGTTCGAACTCTTTGCGCCAGCTGCCCGGAGTTAGAGGAGCTGGTGGTTGTCACGGTGGGGAGTCATCCTAACTATTTTGCTTTCGAGCTAGCGGTTGCAAGTGATTGTGCATCAGCGGGATACGCCGCAATACTGCTTTGCGCCCCACCGAGCTCTGCAAGCCAACGACGTGAAGCATCGTGATTATGTGTGCACTGGAGAATCCGCGAATTCAGCCGTTCCGGCTCAACACGTACCTCAGTGATCAGCGGATGACGATCACCAATCTTGGGAACCTCGCGGTCATCAACCAAGTCCTCGGAGATCTTCTCACCTTCGCGAAGACCCGTGTAGACAATCTCTACGTCTGCGTCATGGAGCCTGATAAGGTTCTCCGCCAGCTCAGCAATCTTGACCGGCTTACCCATCTCCAGCACCAGAGTCTCACCGGACTCTGCAATAACGGTAGCCTGCAGCACCAGCTGCGATGCCTCCGGAATGGTCATGAAGTAGCGCTGAACGTCAGGGTGCGTCACCGTAACCGGGCCGCCCTCTTCAATCTGACGCTGGAAAGTCGTAATGACCGAGCCACGCGAGCCAAACACGTTACCGAATCGGACAGATGCCCAGACACCTTCGTGAGTTTGCCCCATGTGCGCAGTCAGACGTTCTGCGGCGCGCTTGGATTCACCCAGAATCGAGGCTGGGTTCGCAGCCTTGTCCGTGGAAATATTAATAACGGTTGAAACATTGGCCGCAGCGGCTGCATCCAGGACGTTCTGGGTTCCGATGACATTGGTTTGCACTGCTTCTGCAGGGTAGCTCTCCAGCAGCGGCAGGTGCTTGAGAGCTGCAGCATGGTAGACAACATCGGGCTTGCGCTCGGTGAAGATCTGCGTCAGCATTTCCGCGTCACGGATATCAGCCAAGACGGTATCGGAGCCGTCGAGAAGCGCCGAACCCGTCAGCGACAGCTGAGTGGCATGCAAGCCGCCCTCATCGCGATCCAGCATGATAAGTTCTGCCGGCTCAAAGCGGTGAACCTGTCGGCAGATCTCGGAACCGATAGAACCGCCAGCGCCTGTGACCAGCACCTTCTTACCGCGGATTATCGAAGCGACCTTGGATTCATCCAGGTGTAGGGGCTGACGGCCAATGAGGTCGGCGATGTTAATTTCGCGCACCTGCGAGGTAGCGACAGCGCCACGGTGGCGCGAGTACTCCTCCACCGGCGGCAGAATGAGCAGGCGCAGGGACGATTCCTCACAAATGTGGTTGAGGACGTTGATGCACTCAGTGGACAGTGGCTCATCAGTCGCAATAATGACCGACTCCGCCGAAGTGCGCGATGCGACTTCGCCCAGCTGATCAATGCCACGAATCACGCGGAGACCATGGATACGAGAAATATGGTTCTCGCCGCTTTCTTCGGGATCGACGATTCCAACCAAGTGGAAGCGGTTCTCACGGGAAATACCGGAATCCGTAAGGCTGTTAATAAAAAACTTGGCTCGACGGCCTGCACCGAGAACAATCAAGCGATCATCCGTCTGGCGGGAACCAAAGTTGTTGGTGATCCAGCGAGCGAGAGTTCGGGTATAGATACTTGCCAAAGTTGCGACACACCCACCGGCGAACGGAACGTACCACGCAATTTCCGGGACGGTCTTCAGAATTTGAGCCAAACCAGTGGCTGCGGTAGCGCCACCCATGCTGATGGTCAGCAGAACAATATCTTCAGTTCGACTGCCGGGCCATACGCGTTGCGGGTTAGTGTACTCCCCGAGCAGCAGGCCTAGCAGGACAATGACGACTACGGCGACGGCGACAACCAAAAAATTAGTGCCTGATATCTCAGAGAAAGATACCAATTCCCCGCGGACGATTCCGTTAGCGGCGGACAGCGCAACCAGCCAAGCGAGTACATCAAATACACACCAGGCGAGCTGCTTCCAGTCTCGGATAAACATTCTTATGCCTTTTACTGCTGGTTAAATTTCCTAACGCACAATGCGTTCCACAGGCTTGGCATACTATGCGATATAAACTACATTTACAGCTCCTACCCCAAAGGGCTACCCCATCGTTCGGGTAGCCAAAAAGCCACCCTTTCCACCCATCATTCTCCCTGGTAAAACAATGTTTCACCAACTATTTACCGAAGCTTCAATCTGTTTACATTCATATAACTAGCTGTACAAACTAACTTCTAACGTAACCACTTCCTGACGATTGCAATTAATGCAAAATCACCTCTTTATTGAGATGCTTATTCAAGGAAGTATTTGCGTGAATACTCAAACAATCGTTTTTGACAAAAGGGTTACACTTCCCCCGTGAGCACATCATCAACGCGTCGGGCACGCGCTTTCATCATCCGAAAGCCCTTCCTTGCTGCACTGATTACTGCCGTTTCAGTTCTAACGGTGATGGCGCTGTTGCTTGCTACCCTGATGCTGATTCAAAACCGGATGAGTCAGACACAGAACGTCGCCGACACATCGGCCACGCACCAAGAGACACTGCTCATCCTTGGTGTCGATAGTCAAGACTCATCCATGGTGGGACACCGCTCAGATGTCATCATGCTCATGCGTATGCGTCACGATCCGGAGTGGATTGACATTGTCTCTGTGCCGCGAGATTCCCTGGTAGATTTACCCGACTGCGCTGGTTCTCACGCCACCGAGCACTCCGGCAAAAAGGACAAACTGAACTCCGCATTCGCCTACGGATCCGTCGCCGATGTCGATGACCGCGGATCAGCCCAAGCGGGCATGGACTGCGCAGCCATGGCGATTACTGAAGAAGCTGGGATTCCCATCGATGACACCATCGCCACCACTTTCAACGGTGTCACCGGCATCATCGATAGCCTCGGCGGCGCAGACCTCCCCGTCGATGACGGCGGTCGCATCGTCCGCGAAGGCAAAGGTGAGCAGCACTTTTCCGGCCAAGGTGTGGTCACACAGCTTCGCGCTCGCAAGACCGAAACGGGTGGCAGTGACCTCTCGCGCATCAACCACCAGCAGGAAATTCTGGGAGCGCTACTGGATTACTACCGCAGCGAAGGAATCATTGACAGCAGCGGCTCCGTGAACTCCATGAAGGAGTTCACTGCCCTCCTCACCGCCCTAACTAATGGAACGGCCACTACTGTCAGTCTGAATGATGTCCGCAGCCTGATGCAGCGCGCCGCGTCCACACCGGTGTCCACCGCGACACTACCGACAGGCCCTGCCGACGATGGTGTCAATGCGGTCTGGACACAGCAGACCACACAGTTCTGGCAGGCCTACAAAAACGGCGAAGACCTGCCCAAATAAAAGCACTCTTACATGCACCCCTATTAAATACGCAACTAGTATGCGTATTATTGATATATGTCGTCGCCCGCCACACCAGAACCCCAAGCCCCCACAACCAAACCACCTTCTAAACCTGGCAAGAGTCACCGCATGTCCTGGCATCGCAAGGCCAGTATGCCGGTGCGCTGGTGGTTCGCTGCCATCATTGTGGCCGCATTAGTCCACCCATTTGTCTCCGATGGGCGCTGGCTGTTGGTGCACCTCTTTACCCTCGGCGCCGTCACCAACTCCATCCTCATTTGGGGCCGCCACTTCACCGAGAAACTACTGAAAATCGATGTGCCCGATGGCAATCGGCACATTCAGTTAGCAAACATTTACCTGCTCAACGTAGGTATTGGCACAACAGTCATCGGAAAGCTGGGTGATTGGTGGCCAGTGACCACCGCCGGCGCAGCGGTCGTCGGCGTCGCCGTCGCATGGCATGCGATTTCCCTCGGACGCGACCTGGTAGCGAAGCGCAATCGACCATTCGCCATCTCCGTTGCGTACTACGTCGCGTCGGCATGCCTACTGCCGATCGGCGCCACGCTCGGCGCCATCCTCGCATCTCCGAAGGGCGAAGCGCTTCACGACGACCTCCTACTGGCACATGAAGCCATCAACCTCATTGGCTTCCTCGGGCTCGCGGCCTGCGGCACGCTCATCACCATGTTCCCAGCGCTGTGGCGAACCCAGATGTCGCCGCATTCCCGCCCGAAGCTGGCACTAGCAGTACAGCTCATAGGTATCGCGACTACCACAATCGGTGCACTGACCAGCTTCAACTGGTTCGCCTCCGTCGGCCTTGGCATCATCACTATCGGCTGGGTCATAGCCGCCATTCCGTGGGCGCACAACGTCATGACTGTCGCTAAAGACCCCCGCGACCGCCTCAGCTACCCGGCGCTGTCTGTTGCGGCTGCGGTCGTCTGGCTGATCGGCACACTCACAGTTGCCACAGTCAAGGCGCTTGACGGCAGCTTCGTAATCTCATCCTTTACGCTGCCGCTGGTAATCGGTTTCGGCGCACAATTGCTTATCGGCATGATGAGCCAACTCTTGCCCGCTACCATCGGCGGAGGTGCTGGTCCAGTCTCCGCCGGTATGAAGGAACTTGACCGCGCGGGAGCATTCCGCTGGTCGACCATCAATATTGGTCTGGCACTGTGGCTAATGCCGCTGCCGTCCTGGACCAAAGTAGCGGTCTCCGCAATGGTCTCCCTTGCCTTGGTGTCCTATCTGCCACTTGTCGGCCGTGCCGCGAAGGCTCAGATTGGTGCGCTGAAAGAAAGTCAGAAGGCACGGGCCAACAAAGAAGCAACGCCGAAGCCGGTCGAACTGCACGCAACTGCACGTCGACTCGGTGCTCAAACTACCGCCGCTCTGGCTGTATTGGGCCTGGTAGTGACTATTGGTGTTGCGCTGAGCGGTGGCGGTACGGGAAGCATTGAAACCACCAGCGATGTTGCGCCCACCGGAGAAACCGTCGAGGTCACGGTTACTGCCAACGATATGACCTATACCCCGAACGTTATAGAGGCGAACCCCGGCGACCGACTGGTCATCACCATGGTCAACGCTGATTCCCAGGTCCACGATCTGCGCTTGGCCACCGGCGAGGACACCGGACGTGTCGCCCCTGGCAACTCCGCCACCATTGAAGTGCCGGTTGTTCCCGGTGACATTGACGGCTGGTGCACCATTGCTGGTCACCGCCAGATGGGCATGACGCTCACGGTCAATGCAGGTGGCTCGAATCATTCACACCACACCGGAGGTGGCAACCACGCTGACCATGCCACTCCCGGTGCGCTCGGGAATGTCGGCGAGCAACCCGGCCCGGATTCCCCCACCATCAACCCGCTATTAGAACCCGCCGAGGACGCCACGGTTCACCACGTCACCCTGAGAGCCAGCGAGTTCACCGGCTACGCTGCCCCTGGCGTCGAGCAGCAGCATTGGGTATTCAACGGCAAACCGCTGGGGCCAACTCTGCGCGGCAAGGTGGGCGACGAGTTCGTCGTCACGCTCATTAACGACGGCACGATGAGTCACTCCATCGACTTCCACGCGGGCATCGTTGCACCGGATGAACCTATGCGCGACATTGCCCCTGGTGAACAGCTTGAGTACCGCTTCCGTGCCGACCGCGCGGGCATATGGATGTACCACTGCGCAACCATGCCCATGTCCATGCACATCGCTGCCGGCATGCACGGTGCTGTCATTATCGACCCACCGAATCTCACCGAAGTCGACCACGAAGTTCTTCTGGTGCAGTCGGAAAGCTACTGGGGCGAGGACGGCCCCGATGCCGACAAGACCATGGCCGAGGACCCCGATATCTACAAGTTCAACGGCTACCCCGACCAGTATCTCACCCACCCAATTCGTATTCGCGCAGGTGAGACGGTACGTTTCTGGGTACTTGCCGCAGGTCCAAACAAGGGCACGAGCTTCCACATCGTCGGCACGCAGTTCCATCGCGTGTACAAAGAGGGAACGCTTTTGCTTGACGACGGCGTGGGCGGCGCCCAAGCCCTTGACCTCGGTGCCGCGCAGGGCGGTTATGTTGAGGCCGAATTCCCGGAGCCAGGCACGTACCGCTTTGTTGACCACCAGATGGTGCATGCCGAAATGGGGGCACGCGGCGACATAGTGGTGAACTAAACCAGGGTTTACAACTTAATTGGAGCATCCTCCGGCTCCACCGCGCGAGGCAGATTGGACTCGCCCATCAGGTACTGGTCCACGGCCTCGGCGCAGGCGCGGCCTTCGGCGATAGCCCACACAATCAAACTGGCACCGTGGCCATTGTCACCGGCCACGAACACCGGACCGTCGAAGTTCTGCTCGATGTCGCTGCGCACGGCAAGGTAGTCGTCGTCACGCATCATCACACCGCGATCGTTGAACTGAATACCCAGCTCATGCGGCAGGCCCCCGCGCTCCGGACCGGAGAAGCCCAGAGCAATGAGAACTAGGTCGGCATCGAGCTCGAAATCCGTGTCCTCCATGGGCACGCGCTTCCCATCGATGACCTCGACCTCGTTGGCGGACAGACCGGTCACGTGACCGTCCTCGCCGTGGAAGGAGACGGTGTTGACATTGAAGACGCGCTTGCCGAGAGTCTCACCGGTAACGCGGGCGTTGAGTCCAAGGGCCTCGGTAACCTCTGGTGGCTCGGAACCAGTGATGGTGTACTCGCCCTCTTCGTGAGCGGTGGCCACACGCCAGACCAGCGGGTACATCGGCCACGGAGTCGACGCCGCACGGGACTTCGGAGCCCGCGGACGGATATCGAACTGCGTGACGGACGCAGCACCTTGACGCAGCGCGGTACCAAAGCAGTCAATACCGGTGTCGCCACCGCCAATGACGACAACCTTCTTGCCCTTGGCATCAATTGGCGGGCTGTCGAGCTCGCCTACGGCAACGCGGTTGGCGCCCGGCAAGTACTCCATAGCCTGGTGAATGCCCTCGAGGTCACGGCCATCGACGGGCAGGTCACGAGCCAGCGAGGCGCCGGTAGCTAGGACCACTGCATCGAAATCGGCCAGGTCAGCGGCTGTCGGTGAGATGTTGGTGCGGAACTCAGTGCCCTCGATTTCCATCTGCTCAAGGCGACGGTCGAGGAAACGCTGCTCCATCTTGTAGTCCGGTACACCGTAGCGCATCAGACCACCAATCTTGTCGTCACGCTCGAAGACCGTGACATCATGCCCGGCGCGAGTGAGCTGCTGTGCTGCAGCAAGGCCCGCCGGCCCGGAGCCGATGACAGCGATGTGTTGGCCGGTGTCGAAAGTCGGCACAATCGGCTGCACCCAACCCTCATCGAAACCTCGCTCAACGATGGCCAGCTCAATATTTTTAATGGTCACCGCATCGTCGTTGATGCCGAGGACGCAGCCGCCTTCACAGGGAGCCGGGCACAGCCGGCCAGTCCACTCGGGAAAGTTGTTGGTGGCGTGCAAGCGCTCGAAAGCCTCGTGCCAGCGGTTCTGACGAACCAGGTCATTCCACTCCGGAATGATGTTGCCCAGAGGGCAGGCCGAGTGACAAAACGGCACGCCGCAGTCCATACAGCGGGTCGCCTGCTGTTGCAGGTGCTCCTGACTAGCCTCCTCATAGACTTCTTTCCAGTCCATCAGACGCAGCGGAACCGGGCGATGAGCAGGCTCTTCGCGTTGGAACTTCATGAAACCCTTCGGATCAGCCATTGCTTACTGCCTCCATGATTGCCTCGTTGATGTCAGCGTCGTTGTCCTTTGCCTTCGCGACTACGTCGAGAATTCGGGCGTAATCACGCGGCATAATTTTGATGAACTGTGCAGCCGGGAACCGAGTCTTAGAACCCGTGAGCTTGCGGTGCTTCGACAGCGTTGCCTCCAGCCAGCTGATGTCCTCATCGTCGAGCGGCACGATGTCGACCAACTCGGTGTTGATGTTCGCTCGCGTCGCCTCGTTATCCAGCAGGTAGGCGATACCGCCACTCATACCGGCGCCGAAGTTGTGACCGACCGGGCCCGCCACTACGACGCGGCCACCGGTCATGTACTCGCAACCGTGGTTACCGATGCCCTCGACCACGGCCGTGGCACCGGAGTTACGCACGCAGAAGCGCTCGCCGACGGTGCCGCGGACGAAGATTTCACCGCTAGTGGCACCGAAACCAATGACGTTGCCGGCAATCGTGTCGGTAGCCACATCCGCGGTTGGCGGGGCCGAACGTGAAGGTCGGACCACAATCTTGCCGCCGCATAGGCCCTTGCCGACGAAGTCGTTGGCATCGCCCTCCAGCTTGATAGTCACACCGGCTGGCAGGAACGCGCCCAGCGAGTTACCGGCAGAACCGAGCAGGTTGACGACGATAGAGTCGTCGGCAAGCCCCTGCTTACCTGCGACCTTGGTGACTTCGTACCCGAGGCGCGTGCCCACGGAACGGTTCACATTGCTGATGGCGTGGTGCAGCGCCACTGGCGTCGGCGCCAACCCGTTCGCACGCGCCGTACGCAGCGCGGGCTGCGCTTCGTCGATGAGGCGCTCGTCCAACGCCCCCTCGAGGCCGTGGTCCTGCGCCTTCGTGCAGTAGGAATCCTGATCCACAAAGAAGGGGCTCTCGGCAACGTGCAGGATTCGCTCTAGGTCAAGCTTTGCGACGCGCGGAAGGTTGCCCAGATTCTTGCGCGGACGCAGGCACTCGGCATGTCCGACCGCTTCATCGATGGTGCGGAAACCCAGCTCAGCGAGGTATTCACGGACCTGCTGGGCGATGAAGGTGAAGAAGTTGACCACGTGCTCGGCACGGCCGGTGAACTTGCTCCGCAACGTCGGATTCTGGGTGGCAATACCGACTGGGCAGGTGTCCAGGTGGCAGACGCGCATCATGACGCAGCCCTCAACCACCAGCGGAGCGGTAGCAAAACCAAACTCCTCAGCGCCCAACAGCATCGCGACCACGACATCGCGACCGGTCTTGAGCTGGCCATCGCACTGCACGCGGATGCGGTCGCGCAACCCGTTGAGCATCAGGGTCTGCTGGGTTTCAGCGAGCCCCAGCTCCCACGGACCGCCCGCGTGCTTGAGGCTGGTCAGCGGCGAGGCACCAGTGCCGCCATCGTGGCCGGAGATCAGCACGACGTCGGCATGCGCCTTCGACACACCAGCGGCGACAGTACCCACACCCTGCTCGGAGACGAGCTTCACGTGAATGCGGGCGCGCGGGTTGGCGTTCTTGAGGTCGTAAATGAGCTGCGCCAAATCCTCAATCGAGTAGATGTCGTGATGCGGTGGTGGCGAGATCAGACCCACGCCCGGGGTGGTGATGCGCACTTCCGCAATCCACGGGTAGACCTTGTTCGGTGGCAACTGGCCGCCTTCGCCGGGCTTTGCACCCTGGGCCATCTTAATCTGGATGTCGGTGCAGTTGGACAGGTAGTGGCTGGTCACACCGAAGCGGCCCGACGCTACCTGCTTGATGGCAGAGCGTTTCCAATCGCCGTTGGCCTCCATTTCGAAACGGTCTGGATCTTCGCCGCCCTCGCCGGAATTGGACATCGCACCCAGGCGATTCATAGCGATGGCCAGCGTCTCATGTGCCTCCGCAGAGATGGAGCCGTAGCTCATCGCGCCGGTGGAGAAACGCTTGACGATGCTGGAGACCGGTTCAACCTCTTCAATGTCGATCGGCTCGCGGTCCGAGGCGAACTCGAGCATGCCGCGCAGAGTTGCCAGCTGCTTGGTCTGCTCATCGACCTTGTTGGTGTAGTCGCGGAAGACCGCGTACTGACCAGTGCGGGTCGCATGCTGCAGCGTGTAGATGGTCTCCGGGTTGAATAGGTGGTACTCGCCTTCGCGACGCCACTTGTACTCGCCGCCGAGATCCAGCTCGCGGTGTGCTTGCTCTTCCGGACGCGGCAGGAATGCGCTGCGGTGACGAGCTGCAACGTCTTCTGCGACCTCGTCGAGACCGATACCCTCCAGCGGAGAAACAGCGCCGGTGAAGTACTCGTCCAGGAACTCCTGCGACAGACCGACGGTGTCGGCCAGCTGTGCGCCACGGTAGGACTGCAGTGAGGCGATACCCATCTTGGACATGACCTTCAACACGCCCTTGGAGGCGGCCTTACAGTAGTTCGAGCAGGCCTGATCCAGCGTCAGATCACCAAGCTGATCCTTCATGCGCAGCTCATCGATGGTTTCGAAAGCCATGTACGGATTAATGGCATCGGCACCAAAGCCCAGCAGCATGGCCATGTGGTGCACCTCGCGGGCGTCGCCAGCCTCAATGATGAGGCTGGCGCGCGTGCGAGTGCGCTCCTCCACCAGGTGGTGGTGGACCGCAGAGGTCAGCAGCAGCGACGGGATGGGGGCAAAGCGCTCATTGGACTCGCGGTCAGACAGCACAATCAGTCGGGCACCACGGTCGATGGCCTCAGAGACCTCACGGCGGACACGACGGATAGCGTTGCGCAGGCCGCGGCCACCGCGGGCGACCGGGTACAGGCCGGAGATGACCTCGGCACGGAACTCGGAATACTCCTCGTTCTTGCCTGCCTGGCACAGGGTGACAAAGTCGTGGTTGTCCAGGATTGGATGCTCAAGCCGGATGCGACGGGCGGCATCGGCGGTGGGCTCCAGGATGTTGGTCTCTGCACCCAGCAACGTATTCATGCTGGTGATGGACTTTTCGCGCAGCGAGTCCAACGGCGGGTTGGTAACCTGCGCGAACCGCTGCGAGAAGAAGTCGAACAGCATGCGAGGGCGGTTGGACAGTGCCGCAATCGGCGTGTCTGAGCCCATCGAACCCAGGCCCTCCGCGCCGGTGAGTGCCATCGGGCGGATGATTAGGTCAACGTCTTCCTCGGTGATGCCGAAGACGCGCTGCCGCAACACCGCGCGGGCATGCGGCATGTACTGGTAGCGCTCTCGTGGCAGGTCGGTGATGTCGACCAGGCCCTCTTTGATCCATTCCTCGTATGGACCGGTGGCGGCCAGCGTGGACTTAATCTCCTTGTCCTCAATAATGCGACCGGCCTTCATGTCCACCAGGAACATGCGCCCCGGCTGCACGCGTGTGCGCTGCACAATCTGCTCCGGCGGGATATCCAGGACGCCAGCTTCGGAGGCCATCACCACCAGGCCCTCGTCGGTCACCCAGATGCGCCCCGGGCGCAGGCCATTGCGATCCAGGGTGGCTCCGATGACCTGGCCGTCGGTAAAGCAGATGGCAGCGGGGCCGTCCCACGGCTCCATCAGGCAGGCGTGGTACTCGTAGAACGCGCGAACCTGCGGGCTGAGGTTGTCGTCGTGCTCCCAGGCCTGCGGAACCATCATCATGACCGCATGCGGGAGACTACGACCACCGAGATGCAGTAACTCCAGGGCCTCGTCGAAACGCGCAGTGTCAGAACCGTTGGGGTCGCACACCGGCAGTGCGCGGTCGATGTTGCCCAGCTTGCCAGAGCGAATCAGCGACTCGCGGGCGCGCATCCAATTCTCGTTGCCGCGCACAGTGTTGATTTCGCCATTGTGAGCGACGTAGCGGTACGGGTGTGCCAGCGGCCAGGACGGGAAAGTGTTCGTGGAAAAGCGTGAGTGCACGATGGCGAGCGCGGAAGTGACTTCCTTCTGCTGCAGGTCAAGGTAGACATCCTTCAGCTGCGGAGTAGTCAGCATGCCCTTGTAGACGATCGTGCGGCTGGACAGCGACGGGAAGTACACGGTGTCGCCACCAGAGCCCTCACCGGCGCCCTTTCCACCCAGCTCTCGCTCGCAGCGCTTACGCAGGAAGAACATCTTGCGGTCGAGATCGATATCGCTGAGCTGGCGCCCCTCGTAGTTCTTCGCGGTAACGAAGAGCTGACGCAGCACCGGCATAGCCTGGCGAGCCATCTGACCAAGCCCGTCAGCGTTAATCGGCACATCGCGCCATGCCAAGATCTCGATGCCCTCTTCGGCGCAGATATCTTCAATAGCCCGGATGGCATCGAGGGTGGCCATGCGCGACTGCGGCAGGAACGCAATACCGGTGGCGTAGGTGCCGGCCGGCGGCAAAATAACGCCTTCCTTGCTCAGCTCAGCACGGTAGTAGGCATCCGGAACCTGAATGAGAATGCCGGCACCGTCGCCGGTGGTCTTCTCAGCGCCGGCGGCACCGCGGTGGTCGAGGTTGACCAGTGCCTGAATGCCCTTTTCCACAATGTCATGGGTCTGGCGACCGTAAATGTCGGCAACAAAGGCCACGCCACACGCATCATGTTCGTTCGACGGGTGGTAGAGACCTTCCCTCTGAGGACCACGAGGCAATGTGGTCGCTGTTTCGGTCAGAGTCATGGCTGTCTTAGCTGTCATGGCTGTTTTCCCCTTGTAGGTGCAATGTGCCAATTGGGGGACACGGGTTATCTATATTTCCAACTGTTTTAACAATGCACTTTCATCTAGGCGTATTGCAATACGTATTTAGGGAACTAGCTATATTTACCCACCCCCGAAGGAGCTAGAACACCCTTCCCGTTCGACTAAAACCGGGCTTTTACTACCCGCTTTAACGCCATAACCCCCTAATCGAGCTACCACCCCCGCTAACTACGCACAATTGTTCGATTCTTTAGCAAACCTCCCTCCATACCCAATCCGCCCCCACCGCTATGGTTAGCTCCATGCTCGCCAACCGTCGTTTCCGCTCGCCACTGCAGGGCCTCGCCCTCCTCATCGGCGCAGCGACAATCCTCAGCGGCTGCACGGCTCCCACAGTCCCCACTCCAGAGAGCCAGTCGTACAGCCCGGCTCCGGCACCCGCATTCACGCCCGAGCCAGAGGAACCCGCGCCCGAGATTCCTGAAGCGCCCGACTCCCCGGACGTCCCCGACACCCCAGCGCCCGGCACATCGCCTATCGACGGCATCCGTAGCGCCCTCAACCAGCTGGAGATAAAAGGGCGGGCACCGAAAACCGGCTATGCGCGCGACGAGTTCGGGCAGCGTTGGAGCGATGACGTCTCTGCCGAGTTTGGGCACAACGGATGCGACACGCGAAACGATGTTTTGAATCGTGACCTTATTAATAAGGAGTACAAACCAAATAGTCGCGATTGCGTCGTGCTTTCAGGGCAGTTACTGGATCCCTATACCGGCACGATGATTGATTTCCAGCGCGGCCGCAACACCTCTTCCGCCGTACAGATCGACCATGTCGTAGCCTTGAGCGACGCCTGGCAAAAGGGGGCACAGCAACTCCCACCAGAGGTTCGGCAGGACTTTGCCAATGACCCCCTCAACCTCTTGGCCGTCGATGGCCCCGCCAATCAACAGAAGCGGGATAGCGATGCCGCATCCTGGGTACCCGCCAATAAGCCATTTCGCTGCCAGTATGTCGCTCGCCAGGTGGCGGTAAAACAGAAATACCACCTATGGGCCACGCAGGCGGAGTATGATGCCATCGACCGTTGGCTCTCCACCTGCACACCAGAGGATGAGCCCGCACTTGCCGCCCTAACCCTGAATTAGGGCAACTTCCTCAGGCGCTCACCAACACCACGCTTCTAGGCTCAAGCCGGCGAATATGTCACCTATTTAGCTACGTGTTCGCAACCTCCGCCCCTCCTAGTCTCGAACATTTCTATTTTTCAGAAGATTCCTAGCCCCCTAATTTCTGGGGGCGACCGCCATTCAGCTACTGCCCGCCCCGTCAAACAAACCAACCGAAAACCCCTGGGTTCATAGAGTTATATACGTCAATATCAGAATTGAATTCGTTACCGCAGTGTTATCCTTTCGTTATATTCACTGCTTCCTGTCGGTTTATAACTGTTTGATAACACTGTATCCTCGAGCCCGTACGCGAAAAGGTATCCGTCGTAAAGCATTGCGCACACTGACTGCGTATTTTTACTTTTCTTCGTGGAAACTACTTTTTGACGCGGCACAGGTTTGTTAAAGTCTGGTTGTTACAAAAACGCACTATCGTGACTGATGGTGTCAATGTGACTGAAGAGTCGCTTGGCGCTATTAGCCGCTTGTCCATCACCTTGGAGGATTCTCACCCATGGCAGCTGAAATGAAGGCTCCGCAAGTACCACTTGGGCTGCAAATCAAGGCTTTTGCCCAGTCGATTCCACCGCTCCTGCGTACCGGCGCCCTGTACATGACTCCGAAGACGGCGCCGAAGGTCCTCGATTACCTGCGTCGCCTGAAGTTCTCCGTCGCCAGCCTGATTTCCATGGGTGCGCTGCGCTACCCGGATCGCCTCGCCCTTGTCGACGATGACGGTGAACTCACCTATTCTCAGCTGCTTGACAACTCTCACGCCCTGGCTCGCGCCTTGATGGACCGTGGCATGACCCAGAAGTCCAGCTTCGGCGTTATCGCACGCAACGGCCGCGGCATCATCCTGCCGATGGCCATCAAGGGATTCATCGGCTCCGAAATTATGCTGATGAACATCGGCTCCGGCCCGACTCAGATTCGCGGTGTCGTTGACCAGAATAAGGCCAAGTTCCTGTTCGTCGATGACGAGTTCCTGGGCAACCTGCCAGAAGACCTCGACGATGTCACCGTCGTTATTACCTCCGTGACCAAGCCGGAGACCCGCAAGAACGCGGGCAAGAACTTCGTGTTCATGGAAGACCTCATTGAAGAAGGTCGTACATCGAACGCCAAGCTAGATCCGAAGCCGGAGCAGGGACGCATCATCATCATGTCCTCCGGCACCACCGGCATCCCGAAGGGTGTCCTGCGCAATGAGCCCAAGACACCGGCAACCGTGGGTGCAATCGCCGATCGTATTCCGTGGCGCCGCAACATGGTCATTCACCAGTCCGCATCCATGTTCCACGCCTGGGGCTGGGCAAATGTGCTGATTGGCATGGCTACCGGCTCCACCATTGTCACCATGCGTGTCTTCGACCCGAAGAAGGCTGTTGACCAGTGTGAACAGTACGGCTGTAACGGCATGATTTCCGCGGCCTTCTTCCTGCGCCAGATCAAGGATGTTCTGGATGAGGAGCCGAACCGCAAGATTGGCCCGTTCCGCTTCATTGTCTCCTCTGGTAACGCCATCCCGGGCTGGCTCGTCTCCGCGCTGACTCACCGCTTCGGTCCGGTTATCTGTAACTTCTACGGCTCCACCGAGGCCGGCCTGTGCTCCATCGCATCCGGCGCGGACCTCGCAGCCCGCCCGGACTCCGCAGGTCGCCCGGCAATTGGCGCCAAGGTTCGCATCCTGGGTGACGACGGCAAGGAAGTCGAGCCGGGTGAGGTTGGCATGATCCACACCGCTCAGGAGCTCTCCTTCATCGGTTACCTGAACAAGAAGGACAAGTTCACCACCGTCGATGGCCTGTTCCAGATTGGTGACCTCGGCCGTATCGACCAGGACGGCTACCTGTACATCTGTGGTCGCTCCGACGACATGGTGATCAAGGGCGGCGAGAACGTCTTCCCACGCGAGGTCGAAGAAATTCTGGGCCCGGTGCCGGGCATCGCCGATGTCTTCTGCCACGGCAGCAACGAAAACGACGAGATTTTCGCTGACCTGTTCCTCTACGTTGTCCGCGAGGACAATGAGGCCGGCAAGAACCTCACCGAGGACATGCTGCGCGAGTACGTCCGCGAAACTCTGGCCGAGCACTCCACTCCGGACCGCGTCTTCTTCGTCGACTCCCTGCCGCGCAACGCCATCGGCAAGGTTGTCCCGCGCGAGGTCAAGGCGATGCACGAGCGCCTGAATCTGGACGCTCAGTAAGAAGCCTGCACACGAAAGTGTGCCCACCGGCTATCCGCCTGGTGGGCACACTTTTTGCTTATTTCCGCTACCTTTTACACGGCTATCCGCGCGGGCGCACCTGGATTTCATCCACGTTGGCATCCGCTCCGGTATCAACGGCCAGACGTACCGCGGCTGCGATTGATTCAGGCCGCATGAACTTCGTGCCGTCGTAACGCCAATCCGCATCATCGCGGTGCCAATTCGACTGCAGCTGAACCTGCATATCGGTATCGACGCGCCCGGGGTGCACGGAGCTGACTCGTACCGCGCCACGCTCTTCCTCGCGCAGCGCATCGGTGAAGGCCCGCAGCGCGAACTTCGACGCTGCATACGGCGAAGTACCAGCTGAAGCGCGGAATCCCGAGCCCGAGTTGATTGTCACCAGCGTGCCCTCCGCCTTGCGCAGCGCTGGCAGCAGCTCGCGTGTCAGGTCGGCGACGGCGACGACGTTGATGTCCATAATTCGCGACCAGTCCGCACGCGAAACCTCCGCCACGTCCCCATCGACGTACACGCCCGCCGAGTGCACGAGCACATCTAACCCGCGCCCACCGAGCGCCTCCAACAGCTTTGCCACTTCCGCGTTTACGGCGTCGGTATCACCCAGATCAGCAACGAATACGCTTGCCGACGGCAACTGCGACGCCACCTTCTCGGCAGACTCAGCACTGGTAGCGCCCACAATGACATGGTGATCACGGGAGAGATCCTTGGCGACCGCCAGGCCAATACCACGGCTTGCGCCCGTGACCAGGGCAATTTTGGTGTCAGCGGCAATATCGATGCTCATGTACGGCTCCTCTATGTAGTCGGTTTACTTCTTCGGCTTTGCGCCGCCCACCTGGTCGATGGGGGTCACCTGCAGGAAGTCAATGTTGACGCGATTCGGGCGGGTGGCCGCGAACACAATGATGTCGGCAACATCATCGGCGGTCAGCGACTCAACGCCGTCGTAGACCGCTGCGGCCTTGGTCTCGTCGCCGTCGAAACGCACGAGTGAGAAGTCGGTGTGGACGCGCCCCGGATCGATTTCAGTGACGCGCACGCCATCGGCAGCAACCTCTTGACGCAGGACTTCCACCAGTGCGCGCTCAGCGTGCTTGGCTGCGTTGTAGCCGGCACCGCCGGTGTAGACCTGACGGCCGGCAATCGAGCCGACGGTGAGCACAATGCCACTGGTGGACTTCAATGCGGGCAGCAGTGCGCGGGTGACGCGCAGGGTGCCCAGCACATTGACCTCGTACATCCAGCGCCACTTTTCCTCGACAGCGCCTTCAACCGATTCCATGCCCCAGGCGCCACCGGCATTGTTAACCAGCACGTCGACGCGCGGTTCGGCCTTAGCCAGCGCCGCCACATCGGCGTCAGAGGTGACGTCAACCTTGTAGACCGTCGCTTCACCACCGGCAGCGCGAATCTCCTCCGCGACAGCCTCGAGCTTGTCCTCGCGGCGGGCTCCCAGCACAACGCGGAAACCTTCAGCTGCGAACTGCTTGGCAGTGGCTGCACCAATACCGGAAGAAGCACCGGTAACTACAGCTACTTTCTTGCCATTAGTTGAAGTTTCAGAGGTCATGGGGGCTCAACTCCTTGCTACATGCGTCTACTAATATCCCCGACTGTAGTCATACGACACCCTCCTGCGCCGAAGACTGCGTGTGCTTTACACCTGATGTTCCACGTGAAACGTATATAAAACTGTGCAGGAATTTTCCCGATTCACCTCATACACAGCCGCTAAAACCGCGATACTGGTTGCATGTCTGACCAGCCTCACTTCCCACATCTTCTCTCCCCTCTCGACGTCGGTCCTCTAACTCTGCGCAATCGCATCATCATGGGCTCAATGCACTCCGGTCTGGAAGATCGCACCCGTGATATCCCCAAGCTGGCTGCCTACCTGGGTCGACGCGCCGAAGGTGGCGTGGGGCTCATCGTCACCGGCGGTTATGCTCCCAACATCGAAGGTTGGCTGACTCCGGCCGGTTCGATGATGGCGTCGAAGCGCATGGCGGACAATCACCGCCGCGTTACTGACCTCGTGCACTCCCACGGCAGCCACATCGTGCTGCAGGTGCTGCACGCCGGTCGTTACAGCTACAGCCCGCTGGCCCGCTCCGCCAATACCGGTCAGTCGCCGATTAGCCCGTTTAAGGCTCACCGCCTCACCGGCTTTGATGTCTCGCGCACCATTGGCGCCTACGTCCGCGCCGCGAAGCTCGCAAAGCGCGCCGGTTACGACGGCATCGAGGTTATGGGCTCCGAGGGTTACCTGCTCAACCAGTTCCTGGCCGAGCGCACCAACCACCGCTCGGACAACTGGGGTGGCAGCGCCGAGGCTCGCATGCGCCTGCCCATCGAAATTGTCCGTCGTATTCGCGCCGAAGTGGGCGAGGACTTCCTACTGCAGTACCGCATTTCGCTTCTTGACCTGGTGGAAGACGGCCAGACCTGGTCCGAGACCACTGAACTCGCGCAACGTCTGGTCGAGGCTGGCGTCGATGTCTTCAACACCGGTATCGGCTGGCACGAAGCACGCGTCCCCACCATCGTCACGTCCGTGCCGCGCGCCGCATTCACGGATCTGACGGGTCGTCTCCGTTCGCTTGTCGACGTCCCGGTGGCAGCCTCCAACCGAATCAACCGCCCCGAGGTTGCGGAGAAGATCCTCGCTGACGGCAATGCGGACCTGATTTCCATGGCCCGCCCACTGCTGGCTGACCCGGACTTCGCCATCAAGGCGGGCGATGGTCGAGCTGACCAGATCAACACCTGTATCGCCTGTAACCAGGCCTGCTTGGACCACACCTTCGCGGCCAAGCGCTCCACCTGTTTGGTCAACCCGAAGGCTGCTTACGAAACCGAGTTGGTATCCGTGCCGGTTGCGAAGGACAAGGCCAAGCGCATCGCCGTCATCGGCGCTGGTGTGGCTGGACTCGCTTTCGCGGAAGCCGCAGCTCAGCGCGGTCACCACCCAGAGATTTTCGAGGCCGCCGACCAGATTGGTGGCCAGTTCAACCTCGCCGCAAAGATTCCGGGCAAGGAGGACTATGGCGAGACGCTGAAGTACTTCTCCCGTCGCCTGGAGGTCCTCGAAGTTCCGGTTCACCTGAACACGCGTGCCGACGTCGACGAGCTCAAGACCAAGTTTGACCACGTGATTGTGGCCACGGGTGTCACCCCGCGTATCCCGGGCATTGACGGTATCGACCACGAGAAGGTCATTCGTTACGACGAGCTGCTCTCGGGTGCGAAGCAGGCCGGCAACAAGGTGGCCGTCATCGGTGCTGGCGGTATCGGTGTGGACGTGTGTGAATACCTCACTCGCAAGCCGAACCAGACCATCGAAGCCTGGAAGGACGCCTGGGGCGTCGGTGACCCTGCGGAGTTCCGCGCGGGTCTGACCAAGCCGGGCACGGTCTCTGGCGCGGCTGAGGAGTTTGAGGTTGAGCGCGAGGTGCACCTGCTGCAGCGCAAGACCTCCCGCATCGGTAAGGGCCTGGGCAAGACCACTGGTTGGGTTCACCGTGCGGAGATCAAGAAGGCCGGTGTCAAGCAGTACACCGGCGTCACCTACAACCGTATCGATGACGAGGGCCTGCACATCACCATCGATGAAAAGCAACAGGTCATCGCGGTTGACAACGTGATTGTCTGTACTGGTCAGGTATCCAATCTGGACTGCCTGGGCGGCAAGGATCGCGAGAGCGTCACCGGCGATAACTCCAATGTCACCATCATCGGCGGCGCGGACGTGGCCGCTGAGCTGGACGCAAAGCGTGCCATCCGCCAGGCCGTTGAGGTAGCGCTCGCGCTGTAGGGCTAGGGCTGCTACGCCTCGTAGCGGTCGGTGTAGGCGCGCTGCTCGAACTCGAAACGGCCCGGGTGAGCCGGGAACTCACCCGGGACACCGATGGCCAGCAACAGCGCTACCGCCACATCGGTGTCACCGGCACCGATAGCTTCCTTGACCTTCTGCTCACTAAAGCCCGTCATCGGGGAGCTAGCCCAACCAAAGGCGCTGGCAGTGACCATAGCGAAAGAAGCGGCAATCATGGCGTCGCGGATTGCGAACTCGCGGGAGAGACCCTTTTCCTCGCGGACCTTATGGAAGGAGGTCATCGAGGCTTCCCGCTCGGCAGCGGCAACTTCGTCCCACAGGCCAGTCGCCTTGTTGGCCTCAACCAGGCGTGGAATACCGCGCTTCCAGCCGGTCGGCTCACCAATGAAGGCGAGCAGCAGCGGCGCATTGGCAACCTGCTTCTGACCACCGGCAGCTTCCACTACCTGCTGGCGCACCTCAGGGTCCTCGATGCGCACGATAGCCCGAGACTGAATGTTAAAGGCGCTGGGAGCTTCCAGAGATAGCTCCAGGAGGCGGCGCACGTCAGCGTCGTCAAGCGGTTCGTCAGCGTAGACGCGCGTGGCACGGCGGTTGCGGATGATGTTCTCAAATTCGGTGGCGAACTGGTCGCGCGGAGAATGCGAAGTCATGCATTAAAGAATAACTGTTTGCCAACCTTCGAGTTCGAGCAGCCAGCGCTTCATTTCGCGGCCGCCGGCATAGGATCCGAAAGACCCCGCTCCCCCACTGGCGGGCACCACGCGGTGACAGGGAATCAGAATGCCCAGCGGATTGGTGGCACAGGCCGAGCCAGCAGCTCTGGCGGCACGGGGTGATCCGGCCATTTCAGCGAGCTCACCGTAGGTCACAACCTGGCCATACGGCACGTCGCGCAGTGCGGTCAGCGCACGAGCGCGGAAAGAATCCTGGGTGAATATGTCGCAGTCCAGCGGCAGCGCAAACTCGCGGCGCTGCCCGGCAAAGTACTCGCGGAACTGCTGCGCTGCCTGTTCCGCCACCGCTTGCGCTTCGGGGTCGGCGGCGCTGGGGTCGTCGTCAAGCACGGGGCCTAAGAGATTGACTTCGACGACCCCGCGAGCGGAGGTGGCGATTCCAAGCACGCCGAAAGGCGTTTCTACCTGGGAAATCGCCATAAAACCTCCTACTTAGCCCTTGTTGGCCTGGAACCAGGCCAGCAGCTCGTCCCACTCCTTCTCGTGACCGGAGCGGAAGTAACCACCGTAGCCCACGCCCTTGCCGCCAGCCGGCTGAGCCTGGCGCTTTTCAATCTTTTCAGCAGAGCTCATCACATTGGTGATCAGGTCTGCCGAGGACTCCTCAGTCCAGTAATCATCCGGAACGCGGATGGACAGGAACGGCTGCGGAGCCTTGGAGAAGCGGTTAGCGAAGTCGAACTCGGAGTCGTCGAAGAAGTAGCCTTCCTTGCGAGCCCAGCGAGCCCACTGACGCATGACACCGTTCGGCGGCTCAACAGCCAGACGCCACGCCGACGCCGGAATATGGCCGGTAATGAAACCGCTAATCGGGCCGAGAATATTGAAGATGAAGAATGCGCGGACCTTGCCCGCCACTGACGGCACCTTGGAAATACGCATACCGCGGCAGTTGACCAACGCCGCTGCGTCATAGGTGCCCTCGGAGCCGGCGTAGACGATGCCGTGACCGCCAACCGCGTGGCCGACAGCGAAGTGCGGCACGTCCGGGTAGGTCTCCTTGGCCCACTCAATCACACCCGGAATATCCTTGGTGATCCAGTCCGACATCCGGATGTCTTCATTGTTCTGGTCAGTCTTCAGAGCGGACTGGCCAATTCCGCGGTAATCATAGGTGATAACGCCGTAGCCCTTTTCTGCCACGGTCTCAGCGAAACGGTGGTAGAAACCCTGCGGCACACCGGTACCGGAGTGAACGGTGATGATGCCGTTGGGAATGTTCTCTGGGTTCTCCTTCGGGCGGAACATGGTTCCGCGCAGCAGGACGCGGTCATTAGCCGGAATAATGATGTCCTGCCGAGGGCACGGCTCCGGCAACTTCGGGCTCTTCGCGGAAAAACGGCTATCCCCAGTGGAAGTGGTTGAGGCTTCGGAGGTCATTTATGCAGTTCCTTCGAGTGGACTTAAACAGTGCATGATTTTGTATACACAATCTTAAAGTGTAAGGCTCATCACTTTCAGCGCTTTCGTGGAATTTGCCTCACACGCGTTACAACTGCACATCCCCATAGGCGCGTTCGTCCTCAATTGGCTCCAGATGCGAGGAGATATGCACACCTGGGAAACGCTCCCGCAGCTCATCTTCCATCGCGGTAAGCACATCGTGACCGCGCTCCACGCTCCACGCGCCCGGCACCAGCACATGAAACTCAATGAACTTCTGATACCCCGACTCGCGAGTGCGGATTTCGTGGACGTCGATGCCACGACTCCGGTCACGGTGCGAGGCCAAAATCTCATCCACCGCCACGCGGTCGTCGCCCTCCATGGCCTTGTCCATCAGGCCGTTACCGGAATCGCGCAGCAGCTTGTAGCCGGTGACCAGGATGTTTACGGCCACGGCCAGCGCGATAATCGGGTCGAGCCACCACAGGCCGGTAGCCCACACCAGAGCCACACCCGCCAGAACGCCGGCGGAGGTCCACACGTCGGTCATCAGATGCTTACCGTCGGCGGTCAGCGCCAGGGAGTTGTGGTGGCGCCCGGCCTTAAGCAGAACCAGCGCCACCGCACCATTGATCACCGAGGCAATTACGGTCACGACGAGGCCCAGGCCAATCTGCTCAATCGGCTGCGGGTTCACCAACCGCTCGATGGAGACATAAATAATGGCCGCCGCCGCCACGAAGATCATGGCACCTTCCAGCCCGGCCGAGAAGTACTCTGCCTTGGAATGGCCGAACTCATGATCACGGTCCGCGGGCCGCGCGATAACCTTGAGCACAATAATTGCGACAACTGCCGCAACCAGATTGACAATCGACTCCGTCGCGTCGGAAAGCAGGCCCACCGATCCGGTCAGAGTGTAGCCCCAAAACTTCAGCGCGATGGTGACGACCGCCGCCCCCACTGAAAGCCAACCAAAACGAGATAAGTCCTGCATATGCGGGCACTTTACCCGCCTTTCCGGAGTTACTACCAGTTCTATGAGCACCGATTTCCAGTTCAATTTGCAGAACATTTCTGCAGGCCTGCCGTTCGCGTCGCAACTCGCCTCGCTTGCCGACGCCGTGCGCGACCACGACGTAGTAGTCCAGGCCCCACCGGGCACCGGCAAGACCACTTTGGTTCCGCCGGCAGTAGCCAACACCCTGGGCGGCCGCATTGTGGTCACGGCTCCCCGGCGTGTGGCGGTGCGCTCGGCAGCGCGGCGGTTGGCGCAGTTGTCGGGCACCAAGCTCGGTGAGGAAGTTGGCTACTCGGTGCGTGGCGACGCAAAAGTTTCCCGCGCCACCCGCGTGGAGTTTGTCACTCCCGGTGTGCTGCTGCGCCGACTGCTGCGCGACGGCGACGTGGATGCCAGCGCGGTGCTCATCGATGAGGTACACGAGCGCGGCTTGGACACCGACCTGGTGTTGGCAATGGTGCGCGACTTGCGGGATATCCGCGATGACCTGCGCCTTGTCGCTATGTCGGCAACGGTGGACGCACCGAAGTTCGCGGCCTTGCTCGGCGGCTCCACCCCGGCTCCCATTGTGGCGGCGGAGGCGGAGATCTTTCCTCTGGACATCCGCTACGCGCCCTTTCCGCAGCGGCTGAATGCACGCGGTGTGACCGACGACTTCCTGCAGCACGTTGCCGCCCAGGCCAGCACACTCGCGGAAGAAGCCGCCGGTGATGTGCTGGTTTTCCTCCCTGGCATCCGCGAGGTGGAACGCTGCGCAGGCTATATCGCGGATTCCTCGGAGGTGGCGGTGCTGACGCTGCACGGCCAGCAGAGCTCCGAGGAGCAGGACCGCGTGTTCCGTCGGCAAGCGGACGGTAGGCGCGTGATTGTGTCCACCGCGATTGCGGAATCATCCGTGACCGTGCCGGGCGTGCGCGCCGTTGTCGACGCCTGCCTCGCGCGCGGACCGCGACTCGACATTGCGCGTGGCTTCTCCGGCCTGGTCACCAGCTCGTGTGCACAGTCCTCGGCGAACCAGCGCGCAGGCCGAGCGGGACGTGAGGGCCCAGGCATCGTGGTGCGCTGCGTCTCCCAGTCGGAATTCGCGTCCTTTCCCGCCTGGCCCGCGCCGGAAATCGAGGTCGCCGACCTGACCCAAGCGCTCCTCGACGCCGCCGCGTGGGGCACGCCGGGGATGCAGGGACTGAAGCTTCTCGACGCCCCACCACCCCACCACGCCGAGGCTGCAAACCGCATTCTCGCTGGCCTGGGCGCTGTTGATGAGGCCGGTGACATCACGGAACTCGGCCGCACCCTGGCTACCCTGCCGGTGCATCCGCGCATGGGACGCGCGCTGCTGACCGCCACGGCCACGATGCCGCAGCACGCTGACGCGGTCGCACGCGCGGTGGAGAAACTCACCGACGCCCGCGGCTTGGCCAAGCAGGTGCGCAGCATTGAGCTGGATACTGAAGCGCCTGCCAACCTGCTGCCCTCGGACACTCCCGCGCTGGTCACGGCCCTGGCCTGGCCGGATTTCATCGGGCGACGCCGCAGTGCGAACTCCGACGAATACCTCTTTACCGGCGGCACCGCTGCGGAACTCACCCGTGGTTCTGACCTGCGCGGCCACGAATGGATCGCGGCCGCCGACATCTCGCGGCTCTCCCATGGGCGCGCGCTGATTCGCGACGGCGAGGCGATCGACCTGGAAATCGCCATGCTCGCCGCCGGCCACCTCGCCCGCACGGAGACCACGGCGCGCGTCGAACAGGGCCGCGTTCGCGCCCGCGAGCGTGACCTGCTCGGCGCCATCGAGCTGTCCTCCCGCCAGGTCTCCCCAACACCTGAGCAGTGCATTGCTGCCAACTCCGCCTGGCTTGCCGACGCGCTTGCCGACGCCGCCCCCAACCTCGACCGCGACACCGAACAACTCCGCCGCCGCATGGCCTTTCTCCACACTCATCGCGGTGCCCCATGGCCGGATGTCTCCCCCGCAGGGCTCGCGGCCCAGGCCGAGCTCCTCTTTGCTGGCGAGCTGGACCGCCCGACCCCTCCCAAGCTAGATGCCGAGCACCTCCGCCGCCTGCTGCCCTGGCCGGAGGCCACGGACTTCGACCGGCTGGTGCCCGAACGCCTGGAGGTCCCCTCCGGTTCGAAGATTCGCCTGGAGTACCCGGAGGACCCCACGGACCCTGAGGCAAAGATTGTGCTCGCCGTGAAGTTGCAGGAGTGCTTCGGCCTGGCGGAGACCCCGCAGGTATTGGAAAAGCCGGTGACAATGCATTTGCTGTCACCGGCTCAGCGACCCCTCGCGGTCACTCAGGACTTGGAAAGTTTCTGGAATGGCGCCTACGCACAGGTTCGCTCCGAGATGCGGGGCCGTTACCCCAAGCACCCGTGGCCGGAGAACCCGTGGAAGGAGCAGGCTACTGCGAGAACGAAGCGTCGTCGTTAAGCAAGCCCGTCGTTAAGCAGCTGCCTGTGCCCGCACGCGACTGGGCTTGCGCCAGAGGTAGATTGCGTAGCCCAGGCAGGTGAAGAAGAGCACGCCGCCCATGATTCCCTGCATGTTGCCGTAGAACCACTGCCCCACATTGGCAGCGTGGCCGAAGTCATTGCCCACGAACACCTCGTACGGTGCCCACCAGTGGGCGATCATGAACAGGACACCGACAATAATGTGCCCGATCTCGCGGACGAAGAGCACCAGCGGCACGAAGACCATGACGATCGACCAGTGGTGGCTGACCGCGTATGGCCCGGCGAAGCTGACCGCCAGCGCAACGAAACCAAGGGCTGCGACATCATAGCCGTTGCGGTGGTAGATCCACGCCACGAAAGCAGCAGCGATGGCACCGATGAGGAAGAAACCGTAGATGCCAATATCGAGCGCGGTACCCTCCACCCCGGCGCGGGCGAGCAGACCACTGAACGCCTGGTTGGCCTCATAGGTCGGGGCGCCACCGCGGTTGCCGGCGAAGAACTCATCGGTCCAGAAGTAGATGGACTCCTTAAAGCGCACGGCGAAACCAATAGCGACGGTCACCAGGAACCAGCAGAAGCTCTTGGCCACGGCCGCAAAGTCACGGCGCATGAGGAACACCAGCGCATATGCCGCGGGGGTGATCTTAATTCCCGCCGCGATACCCACGCCCAGTCCACGCAGTTTCTTGGGCAAAAAGCCCAGCACATCGGAGACCACCAGCAGCGCGAGGAAGACGTTGATCTGCCCGAAGAGCACGTTGGCGCGCAGCGGGTCGAGCAGCATCACAACACCGAGCACGCAGGTAGCCATCAGCTTCGGACGCTCAGAGCCGAGACGAGTGAAGACCATCCACAGCATCGCCCACACCGCCGCCAGCGTGGCGAACGTCCAGATGATCTGCAGGGTCACCGGCCCCGCCCAGGTCAGCGGGTAAAACAGCAGCGCCGCAAACGGTGGGTAGATGAAGCGGAAACCCGATCTGGTGGGAAACTCTGGTGAGTAGAGATCCTGGTCTCGTCGTAGTGCCCAGCCGGCGTCTTGGAAGACCTCGAGGTCCATCATGTAGGCAGTTGCCGCAAGATAGATGAAGTCGATGACAACGACCAGCGACACCAGCCCAAATACAATTGCCAAGATCCGTCTCTGCATGACGGAAAGCGTCGAGAGTCTGTCCATGAGCATGATTCGACACTACCGCACAGTTCTTCCTACTCAGGCCTTAGAGTGGGAGGTATGTTCGTGGAAAACTATCGCAAGGTTCGCTCCGAGATCGACGACGCTTGCCGACGAGCTGGGCGCCAGCCCTCCGAGGTCCGCCTGCTGCCCGTCAGCAAGACTGTGCCTGTCGACGCCCTGGTGGAATCCTGGCCGGAGCTCGCAGCAGCCGGCTGCGCTGGCCTGGCGGAAAACCGCGTCCAGGAAGCGGTGGCCAAGGCGGAGGCATTCCGGGAGGCCTTCGGCGACAAGGCACCACATATGGCCATCATTGGTCCACTGCAGACGAATAAGGCCGGCCACTTGGTCAGTTGTGCTGATGAGTTTCAGGCTCTGGACCGCCCGAAGGTGGCCGGAGCACTGCAGCGTCGCTTGGCCGATTCCGAGCGCACGCTCGATGTCTTGATTCAGGTCAATGCCTCCCGCGAGCCGCAGAAGTCGGGTCTGGCGCCGAGCCACGCGGCGGAGTTTGTCCGCATGTTTGGCCCCGATGGCGAATACCCGAACCTGCGTCTGCGCGGGTTTATGACCATCGCGGCCCAGAATGATCCGAATGTGCGCGAGACCTTCGCGGAGCTGCGGGAGCTGCGGGACAGTCTGCTCGGGGATTTGCGGGACGGTGTCAGCCTCAACGAACTGTCAATGGGTATGTCCGGCGACTACCGCGAAGCCATCGCCGAGGGGGCGACCACCGTGCGTGTGGGACGCGCCATCTTCGGTGAGCGCTCCTATCAGAAATAAAGGTCGCGAAATAGAGGTAATCTCAATGCCATGAGTTCTGATGTCTCCCCGTGCTCCCGTCGTCGTTTCCTCCTGGGAACTGCCGCCACTGCAGCTGGCGCACTCGTAGCCGCTTGTGCACCAAAGTCTGCGGTGGAGAAGGTTGACGCTGCCGACATTCCGGTTGGCGGCGGTGTGGTGATCGGCAATTACGTCGTCACGCAGCCGGAGGAAGGCAAGTTCGCCGCTTTCTCCAGCTCCTGCCCGCACCAGAATGGTCGTATCACTGAGGTCAGCAATGGTGTGATGATTTGCCCGAACCACAACTCCCACTTTGATATTGCTACTGGTGAGGTTGTTTCTGGCCCCTCGCGTAAGCCCGCTGGTCAGGCATCGCTTTCAGCCGAAGGCACTGAGCTGATTGTGGGCCAGAAGTAGGTTCCGGAAGCAGATTAGTGGTCGGTGGGTTCAAGGCCTAGAAGATCTACGCCAGCCGGCGCCAGCTGGAATCGCAGCGGACGGCGGCTCGTCGGCGTTGCCAGTCCTTGAGCCTCTAACTCGGCGAGATACTTTCGCGCTGTCCGCTTCTCCTTGCCGATGGTGTCGGCGACGTGTTCGAGCTTGATTCCATAATCAGGTCCGAACAACCGAGCCTGTGCCAGGACAAACAGCGTCCCGATCTCGTTGTCTGTCAGCGACACGGATAGTGCCTGCTCGGGCGAGTTGGTTAGCTCAGCTACCCGCTGTTCAAGCTTCTCGCACTGGTGGGACTTCATCTGCAGCTCTTCCAGCAAATACTGCTGAGCATTCAGAATGACATCAGCCATCACCTCGACGAAGAACGTGACTTCGCCCCGGTTCATTGGGTCTTCCGTAGTGGTAAAAGCCTTGTAATACTTCGCTTTATCCTCAGCGAGTTGGCGAGAAATAGTCAGCGCTGTGGCAGGTGAGAGTGTCTCCCGCAAAGCCACTGACAGCAGAAAACGCCCCATCCGACCATTGCCGTCATAAAACGGGTGAACGAACTCGAACATGAAATGGCTTGCCAGGATTCGAATAAGCCGATTGTCCTCTGAGGAATTCACCGTTTCCAGGAACTCATTGAGAAGTTGGTGAATGGCAGCTTCACTTTCAACACCGCGATGAATCTGTCGCTGCCCATCGGTAATTGTGACCGTTGATGCTCTAAAGAGTTCACCGTCTAACTCGTCCTCGGCGCCAATTTCATCGCCGAGAAGTTGATCGTACTGCTGCCGGATCCCTGTGAGCGTTGTCGGAAACTCAATCCGCTCATCGTTTGCCAGCCGGAAATAGAGCTGACTGAACTCATGAAAGCGCTTGTGCTGGGTTCCCGAAGTGTTGTCCAACGCCTCGGCGACTTCTCGCCGTGTGGAGTGGATTCCCTCAATCTCATTGGTGGCTACCACCTCGGCCAGGAGCAGATTGAAGAGATAGTGAGTCCGCGCTGCACCCGGCAGACGATTCCACAACTGTGAAATCTGCAGCTCTAGAGACAGAATCTTTTCAACCTTGGCTGCGAGATCGCTTGTAATGCAGCAAAAGAGTGGCCACTGCCCCAGCGGAAAGTGCCACTGAATCGTCGACGGGGAGTCTTTGCGTGACTGGTACTCGCTCTCCACTGCCTGTTCCGCATCGTGTGCAGACATGTGGAAGATCCTCTTAAGCGGATAGTGCTTCACGGCGAGTCTCCCCCCTTCTGTTTCCAATGCTTTTTACATGATGCTTTCTACATATAGTGCCCTAAAAACGAACCCTTAATGTAAAAAATCACCGTTTTTTTACATTAAGGGTTCGTTTCTTGGTGTCTAAATGTACCTTGCTGGCGATTTTCCCCCTACCGCGTTACCCTTAGCGCCTCGGCTTCAACCCCGCTACGGCACACGCGCCCGCGATGAAGGACAGCGCCACCAACCACGGAATCAGCCCTGCCCACTCGAAGCGACTGAACACCATGCCGGATACCCAACCGACAATGGACGAACCCGCGTAGTAGCTGAACAGGTACATCGATGATGCCTCGGCGCGGTCGCGCTGCGCCACCAGGCCCACCCCGGACGAGGACAGCGAGTGGGCCACAAAGAACGATGCCGTGAACACGAGCACGCCCACGATCAGCGCGGGCAGCCACGGCAGCAGCGCCAGCCCCAGGCCCACGCACGCGGCCAGAGTCGCAATGGCGATGAGGCGACGGCGGCTCACCGTCTTCGCCCACACACCCGCGCGTGCCGACGACCACGTGCCAGACAGGTAGAGAATAAATACGAACCCTGCCAGTGCCGGGGAGAGCCCGAACTTATCGCCCAGTCGGAAGCCCAGGTAGTTGTACAGGGAGACAAACGCTCCCATAAACAGGAACGCCAGGGCGCACAGCGCCAGGATGCGCGGGTCGCGCAAGTGTCGCGCAATGGCCTGCCCCTCCCCTGCAAACGACAGTTTCTTCGGCTTAAACCTGCGCTGTTGCGGCAGAAAGTACCAGGTCAGGATGGCGAAGATGAACGCCACCGTCGCCGAGACCGCAATCGCCACCCGCCAGGAGGCGAACTCCAGCACAATGGACGGAATGATACGGCCGAGCAGGCCACCGACCGTCGTGCCCGAGATATACAGCCCCATCACGCGACTGACGTGGTCGGCGTGGACTTCCTCACTGACATACGCCATAGCCACTGCGGGCACACCGGCAATGACAATGCCCTGCAACAGGCGCAGCGCAATCATCGAACCGATGCCCGGCGCGATTGACACCACGAGCCCCAGTAGCGTTGCCACAAATGCGCTGATGACGATGACGCGCCTGCGTCCAAAGCGTTCCGACAAAATGGACACCGGGATAATCGCACAGGCCAAGCCACCGGTGGTGGCGGATACCGTCAGCGCGGCGGTGGCGGGGTCGACCGATAGCTCGTCGGAAAGCGTGGGCAGTAGCGCCTGCGTTGCATAGAGCGCTTGGAACGATGCCAGGCCGGCGAAAAGCACAGCGATAAGCGCGCGACGGAATCCGGGATCTTCTGGCCGTAGTCCTTCGATCTGTTCGGGGTTTTCGTTAGCGCTAGTCACTTGTCCTAGGTTAGCCCTCCCTCCAAACCCCTCGCTGAATACACGGATTCAGAAAACCTTTTTAATTCGCCCGCGGTATCGCTTTTGTTTTATTAGTTTCGTAGGCATGACTACTTCTTCCGCACAGCCAAAGAGTCGCAACCACGACCGCGAGTACGACATCGTCGTCTACGGTGCCACGGGTTTCGTGGGCCGCTTGATTGTGGACTATCTGGCTAAACACGCCGGTCAGACGAAGGTGGCGCTTGCAGGCAGGAACGCTCAGAAGCTTGCCGACGTCGCGGAGAACGCAGGCGTATCGGACTGGCCGGTCATTGTTGCGGATGCCGCCGACCAGCCGGCGGTGGCTGAGCTTGCGGCCAGTACAAAGGTGGTGCTGACCGTTGTGGGGCCGTACGCGAAGTACGGTCGCACCCTGGTGGCCGAGTGCGCCAAGGCCGGTACTCACTACGTCGACCTGTGTGGCGAGGTGCTGTTCGTCCACGACTCCATCGCGAATAACCACGAGGTGGCGCAGCAGACCGGAGCGAAGATTGTCCACTCCTGCGGCTTCGACTCGATTCCTTCCGACGTCGCTGTCCGCGAGCTCCACGAGGCGGCCCACACCAAGCTCGGTGAGACAACCCTGCTGTTCAAGCACGTCAAGGGCGGTGTCTCCGGTGGCACCATCGATTCGGTCCGCGTCCAGCTTGCACAAGCCAAGAAGGACCCCAAGCTGCGTCGCATCATCGCGGATCAGTACGCCCTGGCTGAGCCGGGTCCCGACCAGGGTAAGTTCGGCGTCGACCTGCGCCCGGCGCGCTTCCGCCGCCACTGGCGAGCGCCCTTCTTCATGTCGCCGTTCAACACCCGCATTGTTCAGCGCTCGGCGATGCTGGCGGATTACGGTGATTCCTTCCGCTACCGCGAGCTACTCAATGTCGGCCGCGGTCCGAGAGCTTTCGTGCGCGCAAATATTTTCGCGGCTGTCTCTAGGTTGGCGCTGGCGGCGATGGCGTTCGGGCCGACGGCCAAGCTCATTGATAAGAAGCTGCCGAAGCCGGGCGAGGGCCCAAGCGCTGAAGAACAGGCCGAGGGACGCTTCACCATCGAGGCCTACACCGTCGATACTTCCGGTATTCACTGGCGTTCCAAGGTGTCTCTCGAGGAAGACCCCGGGTACGCGGGCACCGCGATCATGATTTCCAGCGCCGCCCTCGCACTCGTCCACGACGATCTGCCGGACGCTACCGGCGTGCTCACTCCTACTGTCGCGCTTGGCGACGCCCTGTCCCGCCGGCTCCGCGCGGGCGGCATGACCATTGAGGCGGTGCAGGCTCGATGATTGGCGGCCTGACCGGTGCTTTTGCGAATCTCACCCGCGGACCGAAACTGCCGAGTGTAGGTGGCGGCCGTGCGTTAGTGACCGGCGCTTCCTCCGGCATCGGTTGGGCATGCGCGGAGGCACTGGTCAAAGCCGGTTTCAAGGTCGTTGGCACGTCTCGCAGGGGCGCCGAGGCGCCGCACCCCGAGGGCGTGCAGATGGTGGCGCTCGACATGTCCAGCGCCGACGACATCGCTACTGTGGTCGCCCACGGGCCTTACGACGTCGTCGTCGCCAACGCCGGTGAGAGCCAGTCGGGCGCTTTCGAGGAGCTACCCCGCGAGGCGCTTGAGCGTCTCTTCCAAGTCAATGTTCTGGGGCAAGTGGAGCTGTTACAGCAGCTGCTGCCCGGCATGCGCGAGGCCGGTCGTGGCCGAATTGTGCTGGTTGGATCGATGCTCGGCGGGTTGCCGCTGTCCTACCGTTCTTCCTATGTGGCGACGAAGGCCGCTATCCGCGGCTTTGGGCTTTCGTTGCGCGGTGAAGTCGCGCAGTTCGGTATTGGGGTGACGGTTGTCGAGCCGGGTGCCATCAACACGGGGATTTCTACACGTCGGACGACGTATGGCGATGAGGGTTCCGTTTACGCTGCTGATGTCCACCGCATGCTGACGAAGTTGAATGCCAATGAGAAAGGTGGCATTCCCGCTTCTGAGATTGCTGAGGTGGTTATGCGCGAAGTGGCTGCCGAGCGACCTTTGGCTCTGGTGGCGCGGGGGTCGTCGGCAAGCGTTGCAGTGCCCTTCATGCGGCGAATCCCGACGCAAGCGATGTTGACCATCATGCGCCGGGTGCACGGGCTGCGGTGAGTTAATCGGCGACGGCGCGCATTTCGACTGCCTGCGCGCACGCCTCCGCGGCTTCGTGAGCCAGGTTGATGGCCTCTTGCTCGTCTGCGACTTGGACAATCCAAAAAGCTGACGGGAACGTCATCGCGTTGTAGTACGGCAGATCGCTATGTGAACCATCCGGCAGCACCGTCATGGCATCCTCCGGCGGTACCAGCCCGCCGGACATAACCCAGTGGCCTTCGTCCTGGAGCTTCTGATTGAAGCGTCCAATCCGTTCAAAGGCAGCGTGCATTTCCTCATCAGAGTCATACGCGTTGATATCTCTGCGGCCATGGACCGTGAAAAAGTACTGCACACCAAGCTCCTGGGTTTCGTTTTGCTAAGTGTAACAGATTGAGTGGGGATGGAACCGGGAATTTGTGAGGAATTTAGAGCTTTGGTTGAGCGTTTTTGCGGCCAGGGCCTAGTTCTCCTGTTGCGCAGCGGCGGCTCGCTGTGCCCTAATCTCCGCTACCTGCTGCTTGCGGGTATTGAAACCCATGCGCCACGGGGCGGCTAGACCTGACTCGGGGGCATGCGGGTTATCACGCCAAGATTTTCCCTCGTTGTAGGCCTGCGCGCCCTCACGGTATGCGGCGGACTGCTCAGTAAAGGTTGGATACGGCTGTTCGTCAGCCTGCCTGGCCTGCGCACCGACCGATTTCATTCTCGCGCGCAGTTCCTTGATTTTGCTCTTCACCCTTTCGTCATGCTGTTCCTGCTGCTCGGTGATCTCAGCGAGTGCCTGCTGCTCGGTGATGGGGTCGCACCAGTCTTCCTGACCGTCGTCTTTGTAGATACTGCCGCTGTGGTCCCAATACCTTGTCATGCGTTTACCCTCCTGAGTGTTTTTCATGGGTCTTACCACGCCGTTAGGTACAGGGAACCCGAAGGCGACAGAACCTACACTAACCTCTCCGCAGCTTCCGCCAGACCCAATCAACGATTACGAAGCCAACGAGAGTCACACCAAACAGTGGTGCAACCACCGAGTAGGCAATCAGCAATGCCACAACAGCCGCCGCAACACCCGGGCGAATGTCCCGCCAACGCGTCGGCGCCGGGAGCCTGCCAGGGCGGCCACCTCGACCGCGCCCAAACCACATGGCGTACCCGCGCACAATCATCGCCAACAAAGCGACACCGATCAGTGCCAGAACCAGCTGATTCACCCACCCGAACAGGATGCCCATGTGCGCGTTAATCAGCCATTCGGTCAGCTTCGCCGGCAGCGGCCAGTCCGCAAAATGAATCCGATCAACCATCGCTCCGGTCGAGCCGTCAACGGTGACGGTCTCAATGCCCATCCGCCATTCCTCGCGTGCTTCCTTGGCCATCCACACCGTGCCAGCTTCCGGTGGTGTCAGTTCGACTTTCCCGGACAGGCCCTCGGCACGTGCGAGGTTCATAACACTATCCGCCTCTGACCAGTCATAATTCGCTGGTGCAGTCGCAGTTATGGCTGGCTTCGGCGCGTACCAGTCCATCGTCTCGCGCAGCTTTGCGATGCCCGTTCCAGCCACCCACGACCACGTCAGGCCGGTGACGGTCAGGAACAAAAGTCCAACACTGACCGCCACGCCAACATTCGCGTGACGACGCATATGATGCGCCCTCTTACTTGTTCCCTGTGTCCGCTTGCGACGCGAACGGTCCCACCAGAGCCAGAGGCCACCAATGGCCAGTGCGCCCATCCAGGATGCTGCCGTCTCCGAGTAGAGGCGACCAAAGTTGCTATCAATCCAGAGTCTGCGGTGCCCTTCCGAGATCCACGCCCGCAGTGGCAGCGCCGCCGAGGAACCGTATTGCACCAGGTCACCCTTGATGCTCAAGTCGCCTGGGTCAACGAACACCGCATGTCGGTAGGACTCCGACTTCAGCTGCTCGTCATTGAACATGACTCGCGTTGTCTGCCCCGGCTTTTCCGGGACCTGCACTGCGGTTACCGGCAGGTTCGGGTGCACGCGCTGCGCGACCTCAACCTGCTTTTCCAGTGGTTGTGCGGGAAGGCTTGATGTTGCAGTTAGTTCTTCGTGGTAAACCACCTTTTCTATGCTCGGGGCGAGGGCATACGCCACGCCTGTGATAGCTGCAATAACAAGTAGTGGCGCAACGAGGATGCCTGCAACGACATGGATTCGGTGCAGTAATGCTCGTGGCCCACCATTTTTCTGAGTCTGTGCGACGGGGTTTGCGGCTGGCGTTCCAGCGGCATCGCCTGTGGCTATTGAAGTCATGCCTTATTAGTCGGACGAACTGCCCCAGTTGTTCCCCAGCAAGCTCACTTTTATTACTTCCAGGGGTAGCCATTCGGCCACGCGCCTCGTTGTCGGCCACCTTGTGCACAACTACTCGTCGTAAAGCCCGCGTACCCTCGAATACATGGCTTATCCAGACGTGTACCACGCCAATGACAACCGCTATGAGACGATGCCGTACAACCGCTCCGGCGGCACGGGGCTGAAGCTTCCAGCCATTACGCTGGGACTTTGGCATAACTTTGGTGATGACCGGCCGCTCGAGACGCAGCGTGAGATCCTGCGCACCGCGTTCGACCACGGCGTCACACACTTCGACCTCGCCAACAACTACGGCCCACCGCAGGGCTCTGCGGAGGCGAGTTTCGGTCGCATCATGGCCAAGGATTTCGCTCCTTACCGCGATGAAATGATCATTTCCTCCAAAGCCGGTTGGTACATGCAGGATGGTCCCTACGGCTTCGGCGGCTCGCGGAAGTACCTCGTGGCCAGCTGCGATGCCTCGCTGAAGCGCATGGGCCTGGATTATGTGGACATTTTCTACCACCACCGCCCCGACCCGGATACGCCTATCGAGGAAACCGTCGCCGCCCTCGACTTCCTCGTCCGCTCCGGTCGCGCGCTCTACGTCGGCGTGAGCTCCTACTCCCCCGAGCTCACTCGTCGCGCGCAGAAAATCGCCCGTGAGCTGGGCACACCGCTGACCATTCACCAGCCGAGCTACTCCATGTTCAACCGCTGGATCGAGGACGAACTGCTGGAAACCTGCGCCGATGAAGGCATGGGTGTCATCGCCTTTTCCGCGCTTGCGCAGGGGCTTCTCACCGACCGCTACTTGGATGGCGTGCCGGAATCCTCGCGTCTCGGGGCGCACAAGATGAACTCGGGGTTCCTCAACGACGACACGCTCACCGCCATCCGCGAGCTCAACGCCATTGCTTCACGACGAGGCCAGTCCCTGGCACAGATGGCCATCTCGTGGGTGCTCCGCCGTGACGAAGTGACCTCCGCCCTGATCGGCGCATCCTCGGTGGAGCAGCTGAAGAACAGCCTCGGCGCCCTGGAGGCTGCGCCGTTTAGCGATGAAGAACTCGCGGAGATCGACAAGTGGGCCGTCGACCGCGGGATTAATCAGTGGCAGGGCGCTACGGAGTCTGTGTAGGGAGCTCATCGAGCGCCGGCAGCACATATTCAATCAGCTCATCAATCTGCTCTTCCGCATCCCGTTTGGAGGTGCGGAAGTTGATGCTGACGTGATTGATGCCGAGCTGTCGCTGGGATTGCAGCAGTTCAATGAGCTTGTTGCGACCAAGGCGGTACCCGAAGTGGCCGCCCTGCGCGGGGGCGTCGGGATCTTCATGCAGGTCAATCCACAGTGATTCCAGGAATGGTTTGAACACGTCCTCACCGCACTCCTGAGCCACAGCCTCCTGCCAGTTGGCGATGTTTTTCTTCTGCATCTCCAGGCCCTTGTGGTACATGAACCACCCGTCGGTATGCGCGGCCTTCCACTCCAGGCTCTGCTGACAGGAGCCAGTGGCCAACAGCGGAACTCGGCGTGCCAGTGGCTTGGGCACCACATCGGATCCGCCCATCTTGCCCTCGGACCAGCGGATGGGCCGGTAGCTAGTACTGAGGGCCTTTTCATAGACCTCGATATGCTCGCGGAAGCGCTCACCGCGCTTGCCTTTGTCCTGGTTAAAGGCGGGGAACTCCTCGGGTCGGTCACCGGTGGCAACGCCAAAGAGGAAACGGCCGTCGGAAAGCCTGTCCAGTGTGGCAGCGCGCTTGGCCATCACCAGCGGATGCTGGAAGGGCACGACGACTGCACCGGTGCCGAGCGCGATATCGGTGGTGTGTGCGGCGATGTAGCTGAGGTACATCCAGGGGTCGTAGACCTGGCCGACGTCGCCAAATGTTTCCACGCGCAGCGGGATGTCGCGTGCCCAGACCGCCGCGATGCCTGCGCGTTCGACTTTCTGAATCAGCCGAATCTGGTTGCTCAGCGCGTCCCTGGGCTCGGCTTCGGCGTCCTGCTCGATGGGCAGACTGAGCCCCACAGTTAGCCTGCCCGGCGCGAATGTGCGCTGGTAACCGGGCAGTTCGTCAATGGGCTTGTCCGAAAGATCAAACAACGAGCTCATGGTGTTTAACGGTAGTACAGCTTGAGCCACGGCACCCGCAGTTAAGCTGGAACCATGCTTGAGGATGTCATCATCGTCGGTGGCGGCCAAGCTGCCCTCGCTACCGCCTATTACTTGCACAAACGCGGCATTGATCCGCTCATTCTGGACAATCAGCCCGCTCCCGGCGGCTCCTGGCGCAATGTCTGGCCCTCACTGACGCTCTTTTCCACCCCGGACTTTTCCAACCTTCCGGGCATCCAGATGCCCGATTATGACGGCTTCCCGCCCGCTTCCCATGTGATTGATTACCTCAGCTCCTACGAAAAGCGCTACGAACTGCGCGTTCAGCGTCCGGTTAACGTCACCCATGTCACCCACGACGGCACCTTCCGCCTCACCAGCGATGCCGGCGACTTCGAATCCCGACAGCTCATCGCCGCCACCGGCAACCGGCCCTTCGTCCCGTATTACCCCGGCACGACCTCCGCGAAACAGTGGCATTCGGCCAACTACCCAGGTCCCGAGCCATTCGAAGGCTCCCGCGTTGCCGTTGTCGGCGCGGCGAACTCCGGCGCCCAAATAGCCTCTGAACTGGTGCTTTCCGGCATCGACACCACCTGGTTCACCCGCCACGAACCACGCTGGATGCCCGACGACGTCGACGGCCGCGTCCTGTTCAAACGCTACCGCCAGGGCGCCACCGACAGCATTGGCGACATCGTTGCCCTACCGCCCGTCCGCAAAGCCCGCGACTCCGGCGCACTCACCTGGACACCCATGTTTTCTTCGCTTGACGACGTCCACGCGGACCACCTCATCTGGTGCACCGGTTTCCGCCCAGCGCTCGACCCTTTCCGCAGCATCGACTCTGACCTCATCGAGTTCGTCGGCTACGGCGACTGGGTTGGCCCCGGTGCCGCCACGATCATGGGTGTTGGCCCCTTTGCTAAGCGCGCGGCCGAGCGGGTGGCTGCCCGTCTGTCAGCATGACCTGCATCAACAGCATGTCCAACCATCGCCCGTTCTTCGTCCCCACCTGCGGCAGTAGCCCAACACGCTGGAAGCCGTACTTTTTGTGCAGCGCAATCGACCCCTCGTTGCTGCCTTCAATCGCCGCAACCAAGACATGCTTTCCCGCCTCGCGAGCAGCATCGATGGTCGCGCTTAACAGTGCGCCTCCAATTCCCCTGCCTTGAAAGTTCGGATGCACGTAGATGGAGTTTTCCACCGTGTACTGAAACCCGTCGAAGTCACGGAAATCGCTAAAGGTGGCATATCCAGCGACTTCGTCGTCAAGCGTGGCGACGAAAACCGGGTAGCCCTTGTCCCAGTGCGCCTCCATCCATGCGATGCGAGTCTCCGCACTGACCGTGTCATCGTTCCAGATGGCGACGGTGTTGATTACGGCTTCGTTGTAGATCTCCGCGATTGCCGCGGCGTCCTCCCGCGTTGCCTGTCGGATGATCATGGTTTTGCTCCCCGCTGTCTGCGCTGTTTCTGTGCTGTTTTCTACAGCTCCGCTTTTATGAAAGCGAGATTACCAAGCTTTCGTTTTCGAACGGGTGTTTTATTTGTATTTTGGTACGCCACCCCGCGAACAACCCACAAACACCCAGGTAAAATGTGCTTTTATAGTCGGCTAACCATCTTCGAAAACTCCTCAAAATTCTCTTTCATTTCTCTTTACAAGTCAGAAAAGCGTCTGTAAGATAGCAAGTAAGTTCGAAAGAAAACCGACAACCATTGGAGCACCAGGGGGATCCAATGAAGTCCGAACAAGTACCCGAACCATATTGGGCTCATGAAAATCCTGAAGATGAGCTCTCAGCACTCGCGCGGGCTACCAACCGCGCTCAACTTGAGTTAATTGAAGCCTGCTGCCCTGCAGGTGATGATGACGTTGAAAACCATGCCGCTCGCATCAGCGTTCGGTTGGGAATCACTCGCAGTGAGGCACTACGTATCTGTGACATTGGCCTGTTGCTGGAGAAAATGCCACAGTTGGCGGAATATGCCCGGGAAAGCTGCGCACTGTCCATGCGGCAACTCGGCATCATTGCACATGGCGTGGTCGGCATCGAGCCTGATCAAATACCCGATGCAGAGAAGAAGATTCTGGCATTGGTTACGCCACGGAAGCGTCGTCAAGCAATGATTGGTCCTCGCACTCTCACCACCAAAATTGGTGATATTGCTGCGGACTTGGATGACCGTGCTCGCGCCGACGGCACAATTCCCACCATCACCGACACGGAATCGGTGACTCTCGTGGAACGTCCCGACAGCTACTCCCAAATCATTCTCACCCTGCGGCCGGACCGCGCCTATTTTGCCATGTGCGCAATTGAAACGGTCTTCCGCGCGAATGAGGAAATGACGCAGGCGGATGCATTTGTGGAACTCATCCACCAGCGCACCAATGCGGAAGTTGTGCTCAATGTTTTCCGCGAGCCCCACAGTGATGATGCCTGGCTGGACGGTGCCGGCTGGCTAGGCGCGCTGGTCACGGAGGAGTGGATGCAAAAAGTGACGCATGTCCGCCTCTCAGCAGACAGCGCCACCAATGGTTACCGTCCAACTCCAGCGCAGGTCGCCCGCGTCCACGGTCGCGATGGAACATGTCGCTTCCCCGGCTGCGAAGTCCCAGCGTACAAGTGCGATATTGACCATATCGCGCCGTACAACCAGGAAGACCCCGAAGCCGGTGGCCCCACCGACACACAGAATCTGCACTGCCTATGCAGGAAGCACCACAACCTGAAAACCCACAAGCTCTGGGATATCACCGCTTATGAGGACGGCTCAGAGGTGTGGTCCTCTGCCGACGGTATTACCGCGGCGACCGTCCCGGCCGGACCATTAGCCGGGTTCGGGCGACAGACATTTGACAAACGCGCTACCCAGAAGACGAAAGCACGCCATGACCACTACATGAAGTGGTGGCTGTCATTCGCGGCTGTGCCAGATCTGGTCTTTGATGATGGGGAGGATTAACCCAGCGGGCCACCGCAGTTCGGCCATGCGCCAGCACCCTGGGAGGCAAGCACGCGCTCGCCAATCTCAATCTGCTGCTCCTTAGTGGCCTGGTCAGCTGTCGGTGCGTACTGGTCACCGCCGTGGCCACTCCAGGTCTGCTGCGAGAACTGCAGTCCGCCGTAGTAGCCGTTACCGGTATTGGTCTGCCAATTTCCGCCGGACTCACATGCCGCAACCTGATCCCAGGCGCTGACTGATGCAGCGTTAGCGGCGGCGGTCGGGGCAGCAATCATGCCTGCTGCCACAGCGGCGGATGCGATGAACTTACCGGAAAAACGCATAAAAAGAGAACACTCCTAAAGGGTTGACTTTTCTCTTGGGCGACCAACCTACGCGCACCCTCCCCCGTCCTGTCAACCCGTATCCTGGAAAGCATGTCCGTGGCAGATGTCGTCCGCAAGACCGAGAGAAGGATCAACGCGCTGGCCGCCAAGCGTTCCAAAAACGCTGGTTGGGAACCGGAAATCATCGGTTTCACCGGGTACGGAAATGCAGAGCGCGTGCGCGTATTCGGCCGTGTCCTCCTGAAGGATCCGGCCAAAAAACGAGACGAAGAACGAAACAAAAAACGCGGATTTTGGCAGTTCTTTACCGTCGAACTCGCGGACTTTCCCGTCACCATCACTGCCGGCGACCGCACGGTGGAAACCACCACGGATAGCAACGGCTATATCGAGGTACTAATCAGGAATCACGGCCTCGAACCCGGCTGGCACGAAATTACCATCAACGACACTCCTGCAGAGGTCCTCATCCTCTCCCCGGAGACCAAATACGGCATCGTCTCCGATATTGATGACACCGTGTTGGTCACCATGCTGCCGCGCGCCCTCATCGCCGCCTACAACTCCTGGGTCAAGGAGACAGACGAGCGCAAGGCCGTCGCTGGCTTCAGCGAGTTTTATGCGCAGCTTCGCCGTCGTTACGCGAGCAAAACCGACGAGGACACGGACGTCCCCGTCATCTATCTCTCCACCGGAGCGTGGAACACCTTCAGCACCCTAAAAAAGTTCCTGCACCGCAACAACCTGCCGAAGGGCCCACTGCTTCTCACCGATTGGGGGCCAACGCCCACCGGCCTGTTCCGCTCGGGCAAGGAACACAAGAAGGTGCGACTTCGCGACCTGTTTATTGACTTCCCCGAAATCAACTGGATTCTCGTCTGCGATGATGGCCAGTACGACCCGCTCATCTACGGCACGGCCGCGGCGGAGCATCCGGACAAGGTCGCGGCAATCGCAATCCGCAACCTCACTCCCAGCGAGCACGTGCTCTCTCACGGCACGGCGGTGCCAATTGAAAAGTTGGAGAACAAGGAGGTCCCGTTCATCGAGGGCGCCGACGGCTATGAACTGCTCAAACAGATTGACCAGCTGCCGCAACCATGATCTATCTCCGTCATGCCCGTATTCACGATGATGCCGAGCTCCCGGCGTACGTCGTAAAGCTCGCGCTGCCCTTCCCCATGACCTTCACCACGCCGATTACCATCCTGACCGGCGAAAACGGCAAGGGAAAGTCGACGGTGCTGGAGGCGTTGGCATCGGCGATGGGGGTCGATACAGACGGCGGCTCGCGATACAAGACGCAAGAGCGCACCTCCCCGGTCCCACTGGCGCTGACCAGGCGCAATCCCCCGGATACGTTTTTCTTTCGCGGCGACGCGCACCTGAACCTCGCGCGCTATTACGAGTCGCTTGGGCAGCTACCAGGTGGCAGAGAAATGGCAGACCTCACCCAGATGAGCCACGGCCAATCCATCATGACGCTGGCCGAACGCCGCTTCAGCGCCGAATCACTGATCTTCCTCGACGAACCCGAGGCCGGACTGTCGGTCCTACGCCAACTGGAGCTCCTCGGCCGCCTCGGCGCGCTCGCGGAAGCCGGCGCACAGATCATCATGGCGACGCATTCCCCCATCCTGCTCGCCGCACCGGAAGCAACAATCATTTCGCTTGACGACGCCGACACCACCCACTTCGAAGACACCCTCGCGGTACGGGCAACCAGGGATTTCCTAGCCGATCCCGTCGGCATCGCGGACTACATGGTGGAGCGTTTTACTTCGGATTCTTAAGCCCCAGCGCCGCCACGACACCCAGGGCCGACAGTGCCACCGGTAACCACATCGCGTCACTCATGGCGGTGGTGAAGTCGCCACGGTTGCTGCTGAGAGCTGCGGCCATGACGGTAGCAATCAGCGCGCTGCCCAGCACACTGCCAATCTGGCGGATGGTGTTGTACACACCGGAGGCGGCACCGGCGAGGGACGGGTCGATGTTGCGAGTAGCAGCCGTCGACAGCGTGCCCCAAATAAACGCGTTTGCCACACCGAATGCGGCGCCCGGCAGTAGCAGCCACAGCACGGAGAGGTCCTCGTGGATGAGGTAGTGGAACCCGAGCATGCCCACCAGCGAGGACCCAAAACCGATCAGCGCGAACTCGCGGAACTTCAGCCGGTCCAGCATTCGCCCAGTCCATGGCGCCATGACACCGGAAATGAGCGCCTGCGGCACGAGCAGTAGTGAGGCCTGGATGGTCGATAGGTCGCGGGCATTCTGGGCGAAGAGGATGATCGGGAAACCAACCGCGACCACCAGCGCGCCCATCACGGCAATGGCCAGCGAGGAGATGGTGAAGTTGCGATCCTTAAAAAGGGACAGCGGCATCAGCGGTTCGGCCGTCGTCTTGGCCTCCCACGCGGTGAATAGTCCAAGAACCACCACGCCACCGGCAATCAGTGCCCAGATCCAACCGGACCAGCCGGCACTCTCCCCCTCCTGAATGCCGAAGACCAGCAGGAACATACCAATCGCGCTGAGTACAACACCGAGATAATCAATCTTGTTGCGGTGTGTCTCAAATGTCGGCAGATAGCGGAACGCAAAAACGAGCCCGATCAGCCCAATCGGCACATTAATGAGGAAAATCCAGCGCCAACTCAGCAGCTCAATCAACACACCACCGGCCAGCGGCCCCGTCAGCGAGGCAATTCCGGCCGCCGCACCCCACAGGCCCATCGCCGCACCGCGATGCGCCGGCGGAAACATCTGCGTAATCAGCGCCATCGTCTGCGGCGTCAGCAGCGCGGCCCCCAGTCCCTGCACCACACGGGCAATGATCAGCATGCTTAACGACGGCGCCAACCCACACGCCAGCGACGCCAACACGAAGATAACCAGGCCCGCTACATAGGTGTGCTTGACTCCCCAGAGGTCACCAAGCCTGCCGGTAATAAGCAACGGCACAGCATAGGCCAGCAGATAACCACTGGTCACCCACATGACCTGGTTGAGCTCACCGCCCAGTTCATGCTGGATGGTGTTGATGCCAACAGTGACAATGGTGGCGTCGACCAGAATCATGAAGAAGCCGAGCAAAACGGTCCATAGCGCTGGCCACGCCTTTTTGGGATCAAACTGAGTATTCAAATCTGTAGCCACTCGGAGTCATGTTAGTTGATGGCTCGGGTGTTAGTTGATGGCACAGTAAAATCCAGGCCATGGCTGTTCAGCATATGACCGATGAAACCACCGCCGAGTTCTTCGCCAATCACCTCTCGCGGGTAGATGATGACACGCAGCGCACTGTCGCTCTCGAAGTGTTGGAATGGGTTCACGAAAAGTACCCGGAACTCGGCGTTCGCAACGCTTGGAATCAGCCGATGTTCACGCTCGATGGCACTTTTATCATCGGTTTCTCCTACGCCAAGAAGCACATGGCGATTGCCCCGGAACGCGCAGGTATTGAAAAGTTCGCCGACGACTTCGATGCCCGTGGCCTCTCCTACGGAAAAATGATGGTCCGTTTCCCCTGGCCAAAGGACGGCAAGGCCGAGTCCATGCCGCTGGACCTGCTGGCCAAGATGATTGAGTTCAACATCGAGGACAAGCGCGGGATGACCAAGTTTTGGCGATAGGCCCAACACCAGGCTCACACCGAGGCCACCTACATCGCTAAATCCGCCAGGGCATCCTCATCAATAATGGCCGTCCACCTTCTGCCCGAATCGATGATGCCCTCGCGCTTCCACTTACTCATCACCCGCGAGACCGACTCCGGCGTGGAATCAGCAAGACCGGCGATATCCGCCCTGGTCAGCGGCACATCCAGCACTAAGCGGGGTCCTTCACGGCGGCCCACTTTCTTCGCAAGATGCAGCAACGCCCGCGCAACGCGCTGAGGTACAGGCTCCACCGACTTCGAAATTCGCGTGAGCTAGGCGCGCGGCGACGTCGTCAAGCACGCGCAGCGCGATGGGCGGATACGTCGTCAGCACCGAACGGAATTCGTCGGGGCCGATCGTGAGCAGGCACGTGTCCACCAGCGCTTCGGCCGATTCCAGGTGATACGGCTCGCCGAGAGACCCCAGCGCACCGAACAACTCGCCGGAGACCACGATGTCGCTGATCCACTCCGCCCCATCGGCACCACTGCGCGTCAGCTTCACGCGCCCCACCGCCACAACATAGAGCGCATCGGCAGACTCACCGGCGGTATAGATGCGCTCGCCAGCCGAAAAACTCACCGTCCGCATCTGCTTATCGACGTCATCGAGGACATCCTCACCGAGACCAGTGAAGTACGAAGCATGCGATAACGCCGCCATTCGCACTGGTCGCGGGCATTGATGCGGCAATTCAACGATGCGCAGCGGAGTTCTTTTCGACATATTTCAACTTTATTTCCGTTAATTGACGGCCGTCATGTTACTTCCTGCAAATCCTTCATACCTTAAGAGTCACAGAGGCAAAGTCACACGGACAAAGCCCAGCTCACAGGAAGGAAATACCATGACCACCCACTCCACTTTCCGCGCCGAAGGTTTCAGCTGCCCGTCCTGCGTTAAGAAGATCGAAAACCAGGTTGGTGCCATGAACGGTGTCGACAGCGTCGAGGTGAAGTTCGCCTCCAGCCGCATTGAGGTTGATCATGCGGACTCGGTAAGCCGCGACGACATCATCGCTGAAATTGGCAAGGCCGGTTACAAGGCCACTTACTCCGCCTTCTAACTAACCCACCTAAACCGACTGACTACCTGACAAGGAAATTGAATGTTCAAACGTGTGGCAGTCTCGGGCGTCACTATTGCACTAGCGCTCGTGCTTGAACATGCCACTAACGCAAGTGCAATGTACTCCGACGGGTTGATGATTGTTGCCGCAATCATCGCCGGTCTGCCAATCCTCATCAGTGCGATTCGTGCTCTGAAGGTCAAGAATATTTCGATTGACCTGCTGGTTTCTATCGCCGCCATCGGTGCGATCTTTGTAGGAAACTACTGGGAGGCCGCAGCAGTGACCTTCCTGTTCGCCCTCGGTCACGCGCTGGAAACCCGCACGATGAACAAAACTCGGGCAGCGCTGTCCGAGCTGATTGAGGTCGCCCCCGAGACCGCCACCGTTATCCGCGACGGCCAGGAGGTCGAAGTGGATCCGGGGCAGGTACAGCCAGAAGAAATTGTCGTCGTGAAGCCCGGCGCGACGGTGCCCGTTGACGGTGTCGTGCGAACAGGCGTGGCGACCATCAACGAATCGTCCATCACCGGTGAATCCATCCCGGCGGAAAAGGGCGAGGGTGACCAGGTCTACGCCGGTACGGTGTCGACCTCGGGCGCGATTCACGTAGAAGCAACAGGCATTGGCTCCGATACAACCCTTGCGCGGATCATTCGCCGTGTTGAGGATACCCAAGATGCCAAGGCCAAGACGCAGACGTTCCTCGAGCGTTTCAGTACCTGGCACACGCCGGCAATCATCGTGTTGGCACTGGTCACTGGCCTGATTACACGTGATGTCACGCTGGCGCTGACGCTGCTTGTCGTCGGCTGCCCAGGCGCACTGGTGATTTCGATTCCGGTGGCTATCGTCGCCGGTATCGGCCGCGGCGCCCGCTCCGGCCTGCTGATTAAGGGCGGCGAATACCTCGAGACCGCCGCGCGCATCGATGCCGTGGCACTGGATAAAACCGGCACATTGACCTCCGGCACGCCACAACTTGTCGATGTCCTCGTCCCCGCCACCGTCCCCAGCACCTCCAAGGACGAAGTGCTGCGTCTCGCCGCGGCAATCGAGACCTACTCCGAACACCCACTGGCCGGCCCCATCGTCGAGTTCGCCGATGGCACCCCCGCCACCGATGTCGAACCGATCACCGGCCGCGGCATCGTCGGCACCGTCGAAGGCAAGCGCGTCGCCGTGGGCAATCGTTCATTGCTTAACGACGACCACTTGCTCGACATCGCAGCGGAACAGGAGCAGCTCGGCCGCACGGCCATGTTCGTCACGGTCGATGGCCGTGGAGTCGGTGTCATCTCGGTGGCGGACTCAATCCGCGAAGATGCCAAGGAGATGGTTGACGAGCTCCACGCCGCTGGTATGAAGAAGGTTGTCATGCTCACTGGTGACGCGCAGCGAGTCGCCGAAGCTGTCGCCCGCGAGGTCGGCATTGATGAGGTCCACGCCGGCCTACTGCCGGAGGACAAGCAAGCGGTGATTGAAAAGCTGCAGGCAGAGGGCTACACAGTCGGCATGGTTGGCGATGGTGTCAACGATGCCCCGGCTCTGGCGACGGCCAATACCGGTATCGCCATGGGTGCGGCTGGTACGAGCGTGGCCATTGAAACGGCCGACATTGCGCTGATGCGTGATGACATGCTCGCACTGCCCCAGGCCATTCGCCTGGCCAAGAAGACCGTGCGCATCATGCGCCAAAATATTGTGGTCTCGCTGCTGACAGTGGTCGCCCTGATGTCGGGCATCTTCGCCGGTGATGTCACCATGGCGATCGGCATGCTGGTCCACGAAGCCTCGGTGCTGCTGGTGATTGTCAACGCCATGCGCCTGCTGCGGGCTTAGGTTGGGTTAGGTCGCGTTTGGGCGGGTTACGCAGCCAATGGGGCCAACGGGGTTAACGGAGCCGCGCCGTTCCAGCACTCTGCCCACGCATCCGACGACTTATGGCCACGCTATTCACCTATCGATGCGCTACAGCGTGTCCACAAGTGAATAGCGCATCGACAAGTGAAAGAGCCTGGCCCACAGCGTGCGCATAAGTGCCGAAAAAGCATCGATAAGTCAGGAGAATACATCGATAAGTCCCCGAAACCTGGCCATAAGTGCCGGACAGGGTTAAAGGAGAGTTAAAGGACAAGCCAACAACGTCAGCTCAGCATCTGCCTCTGCTTCAACCCAAGCCCGGGTTAAGTAAAGAAAAGTGTGTCCGCATGCCACCATAACCCCAGACCACACACCACAAATCACCAAAGAATAGCTCCCCGAAAGCTATTACCCACACCATCCCGCACCTCCGGCCACATTTGTGCTAACCGCACACCGGTTGGATTAAAGGATGACCACCAACCGCCCCAGCTGCCCACTATGCGGCAACAACACAAAGAAAAACGGCACCACCAGCAAATCAACCACCCGTTGGCGCTGCACCCACTGCGGACACTCCTTTACCCGCAACACCCAAACCCACAACAAAAACACCGCCACCATGGCTTTGTTCATCCAATGGGCCACCGGCACCCAATCTCTAACCACCTTCGCCGCACACCATGGCGTAACCAGGCAAACCATGCACCACCGATTCCGATGGTGCTGGTGGATCATCCCCACACCCACCATCGACTCATTCCGCATCCATGACCAAATCTTCCTCGACGCGACCTATCTAAAGTCCGGATGCCTCCTGATCGCAGCCAGTAAAACCCACGTCATCAACTGGACCTGGGCCAGACACGAAACCACCGCCGCCTACACCGAACTCCTACGCCCCATTGCCGCACCACTAATCGCAGTCACAGACGGCGGACAAGGTGCCCAATCAGCCATCCACCACTGCTGGCCAACAACACGCATCCAACGCTGCCTCGTCCACGCCCAACGAACAGTCCGCCGCCACACCACCAGCAACCCCCGCACCGATGCCGGCAAAACCCTCTACCGCCTAGCCCTGAAACTCACTCGCATCACCGACCTTGACCAAGCATCCACATGGGTCGCCCACCTGCACGAATTCGACCACACCTACCGGGAATGGATGAACGAGAAAACCACCATCAAAGACCCTGCTACCGGCGCCTACACCAAGGTCTACACCCACCAACGCGTCCGAGCGGCCTATCAATCATTGCTATCTCTGCACCGCAGAGACCTGCTGTTTACCTACCTGCAACCCCCACCAACAACCATCGACCCCGACAACCTTGCAGCAACAACAAACAGCCTCGAAGGTGGCATCAACGCCCCCATAAAAGAACTAGCCCGCAGACACCGCGGACTATCACTACCGCATCAACGCACAGTGATGGATTGGTGGCTGTATCTACATACAGAAGTCCCTGACGATCCGGTCAAGATCGCCAGGGACCAACGATGGGGTCAAGACGCACTTTCCACAGCAACAGACCTGATCACCCACAACACCACAGCCACTACCAATGACATCGGTGCACCAGCAGAATACGACACCGCCATCGACACCAGCTACCAACACAACCTCGGCATCCAAAAAGGCTGGATCAAATAACCGCAACACGCCCGGAAAAGACACACTTTTCTTTACTTAACCC
>NZ_JVPT01000049.1:0-28769 GCF_001055915.1 Corynebacterium sp. 212_CJEI
CAACCGGATCGTTCGCGAAAAATCCGCTCCCCCTGGAACGAATCGGAGCCCCGGCCCGTTGTTGACGATGTCCCCCCCCCCAAAAAAAAATCAAAAATCACGTTAGGAACCCCACTTGTCAGCCTTCTAAGCTGAAGACGCGGGTTCGATTCCCGTCATCCCCTCCACGCAACCGGGCGCATTGCTCCCGGTTTTTACTTTCTGAGCCGACGTCCGGGGACCAGAAATTCTTCTGACCTCTGTTCAGGATCCAGTGCTACGGGTACTCTGGGCACCATGAAGCCCACCATTATCGATGCCGATACTGGACACGAACTATGGACCGCGGTCGAATGCGCTGCTTTTTCCGGCACCGCACGTGGCACTTTCACCAGCTACGCTGGCCGCAAGAAGGCTCCTGAACCCGTCGCGAAGCTTCATGGGTTGACCCTGTGGGATTCCGAAGAAGTTCGCGCATGGCACGCCAATCGGAAGAGCCGCACCAAGAGCACCGACTCCGCCGAATCATAGATACCTACCCATACCCAATCATTTCCTGGTTCCCGAGCTACATCTGTCGGACAGATATGTAAGCTCGGGAACTTTTTTCGCTCTACATGCGTTATCTCAAGTAATTACAAGCAGTACCCGCAATTTCCTTTTTGGAGGCCTAGCCCATGGGGGCTTTAATCCTGATCGCGATCACCGTCGGCGGCGCAATTATCATCGCGTCGATGGCTCAAAACCGCTCTAACAGGGCCTTTGATGCTCGCCAGAACAATCAATTGGAAGACGCCGTCGCAGACGCCCGCCGATGGATTGAGCGACTGGGCTCACAGGTATTGAACCTGGCTGGCACCGATTCGGCTTCCACGCAGGCTCTTGCTGACGCATCCGAGCGCTACAATGCCGCTTCCTCGCAGATTTCTACTGCGCGCACCCCGGCACAGGCGCGAATGGCCCGCGAATCGGCGCTGGAGGGCCTGCACTACATCAATGCGGCTCGCGAAATTATGGGCCTGCCGGCGGGGCCGACACTGCCACCGCTGGAGGGGCAGAAGGCCGCTGGTTCTGTGACCGAAACTCGCACCATTGAGCACGAAGGCCACTCGGTTACCGCCTCTCCATACGCCACCCCGGAAACTCCGAACTACTACCCCGGTGGTCGTGTCGCTGGCCGTCCGGTTCCGGCCGGTTGGTACTCCGAGCCATGGTGGAAGTCCGCGCTCCGCACCGGTGTCTGGACCGCAGGCTCGATGCTGCTGTTCTCTACCCTCTTCCACGGTATGGCCGGTGTTGCCTACGGCGCTGATGAGTTCGCCAGCGGCATGGGCACCGGCGCTGACGACTTCGGCGGCACCGAGGACTTTGGAGCCGAAGACTTCGGTGGAGACGATTTCGGTGGAGATGACCTTGGCGGCGACTTCGGTGGCGGCGGTGCAGATGCCGGTGACGCAGGCGACGGCGGAGGCTTCTTCGACGGCCTCTTCGGTGGCGGCGACGGCGGCGGCGACGGCGGCGGATTTTTCGACGGCGGATTCGACGGTTTCGATATTTAGAAAAAGCCCGGCGCCGCTATTTCGCTAAATCCGCAAAAGGATCGACAGTGCCGTCTGTCTGAGGCCGATACTCAATTTTTCTGGCGGCGAATCGACCAGCTTCCTTGCCAAGGATGCTGCTAATTAAAGCAACAGCCATATCCATACCTGCTGCGACTCCTGATGAGCTCCAGCGATCTCCGTCTTCAACCCATCGAGCCGCTTTCACCCACGTCACTTCGTTTCCGAACGAGGTAGCCCAATCAAAAGCCAACTTATTACTAGTTGCCCGCTTTCCTTCAAGAAGCCCAGCCGCAGCAAGCAGTGCGGAACCTGTGCAAACCGATGCCACTAACCGCGCCCGGGATCCGAGGTTGTTGAGCCAGTCCAAAAACTCTGCATCGTCAACTAGTGTTCTACTCCCGGCTCCACCAGGAACTAGAAGAATATCGACCGTTTCGAGGTCAGTGGCACAACGTGTGGCGATAACCTGCGCCCCCTGAGCGCTGGTTATCGGACCAGCAATGTTGGCGACATATTCGACCTCAATCTCTGGGACATGGCCAAAAAGGCCAACCGGTCCAAATACGTCCAAGAGCTCGAACCCGGGGAATAGCACAACAGTTACTCGGCGATGCGCTTCTTGATTTGTCATACGACAATTCCTACTCCGTCTACACATGAAAAAAGGTCTGGTCCCAGAGTTTTCTGGAACCAGACCCCTTTTTTATTCCTATCAACAGATAGCGAACAGCAATCCCTTTAAGCTTCTGGCAGCTCCGGGGCAACGCCAGTCTTTTCGTACTCTGCCAGAATGTCGATGCGGCGCTGGTGACGCTCCTCCTCGCTCCACGGCTGGGAGACGAAAGCATCGACGATAGCCAGGGCCTCTTCCTCAGAGTGCATACGACCGCCGAGGCCGATCAGCTGAGCATTGTTGTGCTCGCGGGCGAGCTTTGCGGTCTCCACCGACCAAGCCAGCGCACAACGAGCGCCCTTGACCTTGTTAGCAGCAATCTGCTCGCCGTTGCCGGAACCGCCGAGCACGATGCCCAGGCTGCCCGGATCAGCGACGGTACGGGAAGCCGCCTCAATGCAGAATGCTGGGTAATCATCTGCAGGGTCGTAGGTGTGAGCGCCGCAATCAACGACGTCGTGGCCAGCCTTCTCCAGGTGGGCCTTAATCAGGTTCTTCATCTCAAAACCGGCGTGGTCTGCACCAAGGTAAATACGCATGGCAGCAAGTTTAGCGGTTCCCACGGATTCCACGGCGTCTGCACCCGTTTTGGGTATTGCTTGACGACGTCTCCTGCGCAGCCGAATAGGGTGAAAAGTGACTGTATTTGCGTTTCAGCACGTCTTCGAAACCGGAAATTGGGTGCTTTTACCGTGTCTCCTGCGCCGCAAGCTCACTTCCAAGTCGATCCGGATTCCCATGGCTCCCATGGGAATCATCACGCACCGGTGGTGCGAACGGTTCGGCATGACATCAACAAGAAACCATTTATCGTCATTTGGGAGGTCACGCGGGCTTGTGGCTTAGTCTGCAAGCACTGCCGTGCAGATGCGCAGCACGAGCCGCATCCTCACCAGCTTTCAACCACCGAGGGCAAGATGCTGCTGGAGACCTTGGCGTCGTATAGCAAACCGAAGCCGCTTGTGGTGCTCACCGGCGGTGATCCTTTTGAGCGTGATGACCTGGAAGAATTGGTGCGGTTCGGCACGGAGCAGGGGCTGAATATGTCGCTGTCGCCGTCGGTGACGCCGCGGTTGACGCCGGAGCGGATCAGGTCGTTGCGAGAGGCCGGCGGTAAGGCGATGTCGATGTCGCTCGATGGCGCGACTGCCCAGACCCATGACAAGTTCCGCGGGTTTTCGGGCACTTTTGAAAAGACGCTCGAAATGGCTCCGCACATCAACGAGGCCGGTTACCGGCTGCAGATCAACTCGACCCTGACCAAGGGAAATATTCATGAGGCGCCAGCGCTGCTGAAGACCGTCATGGAGATGCAGGCCAAGATGTGGTACGTCTTTTTCCTCGTTCCCACTGGCCGTGGTGCGGATTTGGGCGCATTGTCACCGGAGGAACGCGAGGATGTTCTGCACTGGTTGTCTGATGTCTCCAACCGAATTGCCATTAAGACGACGGAGGCGCCGCAGTATCGGCGCGTCGTCATGCAGCAGGAGGCAGCAAAAGAGAAAGGGCTGCCACCCTATGAGGGCGGCGAGCTCTACCGCTACTTAACCGAGGAAACGACAAAGCTGCTCGGCACTGTGCCGGAGAAGCCACGTCGCCCGCGCTCCCCCATGGCCGTCAATTCCGGGTCAGGTTTTGCCTTCATTGACCACATCGGCGACGTCTACCCCAATGGTTTCCTGCCGCTTCACTGCGGAAATGTGAAGGCCACGCCATTCCAGGAAATCTATTCGAACTCGCCGGCGTTCAAGGCCCTTCGCGATCCGGACAATTGGCACGGCAAGTGCAGCGTCTGTGAATACCACAGCGTATGCGGTGGGTCCCGCTCGACTGCGTACGCGTTGACCGGGGATTACACGGCATCCGATCCGACATGCATCTACATCCCACCACGGTGGGCTGCCATGAGCGAAGAAGAACGGCAGGCCTCTACCGGGCAAAATGCTGGCGTCGGGGCGGGTCAGCCCTCTTAGCTACATGCCCTAGCCGCTAAAGCTTTCTTAGTCGAAGCGCGGGCTCTCAGTGCGGGAGCGCTTAATTTCGAAGAAGTACGGGTAGCTGGCGACGGCAACCGCGCCATCAAAAATCTTGCCCGCTTCTTCACCGCGTGGGATGCGGGTCAGCACCGGGCCGAAGAAGGCAACGTCGTTGAGCTTGACCACCGGAGTGCCGACGTCGTTGCCGACCTCCTTCATGGCCTCTGCGTGGTTTTCACGCATGAGCTCATCAAACTCCGTAGTCAGGGCCTGGGCCAGGCGCTCTTCCGGCAGACCAACCTCTGCGAGGGCTTCCTTAATCAGCTCGTCGAATGCGTGCTCCGGCTCGTCGACATGCGCGTGGCGATCGATGCGGTTTTCGTTGTGGACCTTCGTGCCCAGCGCGGTGTAAAGCTTGTCGACGGCCTCCTGGCCATCCTGGGAGAACACGGCGTTGAACAGGCGTGCCGGGGTCCAGTTGCACTGCATCATGAACTTGTAATCTTCCGGCAGTTCATCGCGGCCTTCATTGAGCACCGACAGGCTCATCGGCTTCCACTCGATCTCGATGTCGCGGACCTTTTCGACTTCCTTAATCCAGCGCGACGTCACCCAGCAAAACGGGCAGGAAACGTCGAAGTAAAAAGTGACCTTGTCTCGATTGCTCATGTGAAAGTCCTCCTAAAGCATTGATTGACTTATCAACGACTATAGGGCGGATTTTTTCGGCTCGCATTCATGAATTCGGATGGGTCCGAAGTCCTACCGGACCTGGTGTTAACTGGCTCCCCCATCGGGCGCCGTCTAAATCGCCTACCTAACCGTTCCAGGGCAAGCCCGTAGCCTCCAGGGAATCAGCGGCAGCCTCCAGGTAGGCAGGCCAGTCGGCGTAGTCCAGGAACTCCGAGCCCACCTCGTGGTCCATGGAGACCATCTTCCCCGAGCGCATGTCCAGACAGTAGTTGTTTCCGCCGAAGTCCATGACCAGTGGAATCCATGCCTCGTGATACCACTTGCCATCCGAGTCGGCGCTGTCCATGCTTTCGGCTTCAAAGTCATCGAACTCGCCGTCGGCCTGCAGCTGAGTCCACAGCTTGTAGTCATTCAGAATCGACTTAGGCGGTGCAATCCAGCCACCGTCCCACGGCTCACCGTCCACAGACGCGTGCCGCAGCCACGAAGCTCGCACGTAGTCTGGCAGCTTTACTCCGAGGTCAGCCTCAAGCTGATCCAGTTCCGCTTCTGTCGCCGGGGCCTCCAAAGCATCGTCGCCAAGCTTTGCTTCAATGCGATCCCACGCCGCGTTGACCCGTTCAACCTTGCTTGCATCATCACTGAGTTCGTACATGAAACGAAGTGTATTCACGTTCGGCTTTGCTCGCATGCCAAAGAAGCCAAAATCTCGCTCAATCGACCGCCAATCGACCGCCCGAATCGACACGCAATGAGCGAGGAAGTCGAGGTCACCCCGCCCACCACGCTACTGCCCGATTCCCAATCCGGGGTCGTGGTTACACTTGTCGCATGACTTCCACGAACCTAACCAGGACCGAGGCCGCCGACCGTGCGGCCATGCTCGAGGTGTCCCACTACGACATCTCCCTCGACCTTACGACCGCACCGGTCGGTGGGCAGCACAGCGCACCAACATTCGCTTCCAAGACCACAATTTCTCTGAAAGCGAAGCGCGCTGGTTCCACCTTTATTGACCTGCGTGATGCGGTTGTCAAGAGTGTGACCATCGACGGCGTCGATGCCACGGAGGCCGCTCGCTATGACAGCGAGACCGGCATTAACGTAGACCTGACCGAAGGTGACCACACCGTCGTTATCGATGCGGACTGTCGTTACACCAATAACGGCCAGGGCATTCACCGCTTCCAGGATCCCGCCGATGGCGAAACCTACCTGTACTCGCAGTTTGAAACTGCCGATGCCAAGCGCGTGTTCGCCTGCTTTGACCAGCCGGATTTGAAGGCGACGTACTCCATCCACGTCGTGGCGCCGAAGGGCTGGAAGGTTATTTCCAACTCGGTAGCCAAGACCGGCACCACCACCGATGTCCACGGCAATGAGGCCGACACCTTCGACTTCTCAGTGGATGTTCCGCTGTCGACGTACCTCGTCGCAGTCTGTGCGGGCCCGTGGCACGAGGTCACTGACTCGTGGACCGGCACTGTCGCACCGCACCCGGAAACCCCTGCCGAGCACCAGCCGGACGGCGAGCTGACCATTCCGCTAGGAATCTACTGCCGCCTGTCCATCGCCGAGTACCTCGATGCCGACACTCTGTTCAAGGAGACCAAGGAAGGCTTCGACTTCTACGCCAAGCACTTCGGCGAGCCCTACCCGTTCGGCAAGTACGACCAGATCTTCTGCCCGGAATACAACATGGGTGCGATGGAAAACGCCGGCTGCGTGACCATCCGCGACGAGTACGTCTTTCGTTCCAAGCCCACCCATTACCTCTACGAGCGCCGCAACGACACCATCCTGCACGAGATGGCTCACATGTGGTTCGGCGATTTGGTCACCATGCAGTGGTGGGATGATCTCTGGCTCAACGAGTCCTTCGCTACCTGGTCGGCTGCCGCCGCACAGGTTGAGGTTTCCGATTACAGCCACGCCTGGACCACCTTCGCCAACGTAGAGAAGGCCTGGGCCTACAAGCAGGATCAGCTGCCGTCGACGCACCCGATTGCCGCCGATGCCAGCGACATTGACACCGTCGAGCAGAACTTCGACGGCATCACCTACGCCAAGGGCGCGTCCACCCTCAAGCAGCTGGCCGCCTACGTTGGTCAGGACGCCTTCCTCGCCGGTGCTCGTCTTCACTTTTCCCGCCACCGCTTTGGCAACGCCACCTTCGCGGATCTGTTGGAGGCGCTCTCCGAGGCCTCCGGTCGCGATCTGTCTGGCTGGGCCGATCAGTGGCTGACCACCACCGGCATCACCACCCTGGCGCCAGAGTTCCATCAAGAGGACGGCAAGTACACCTCCTTCGCAGTCACGCAGGAAGGCGCCGAGCCGGGTGCCGGTGAACTCCGTGATCACCGAATCGCAGTGGGCATCTACAACCTGCGCGGCACCGGCGCGGACGCTGTACTTGAGCGCACCAAGCGCGTGGAAATCGACGTCCGCGGTGCCCGCACCGATGTCCCAGATCTGGTCGACACACCAGTTGGCGACGTCGTGCTGGTTAACGACGACGACCTCACCTACAGCATGATTCGCCTGGACGAAGGCTCGCTTGCCACCGTCATCGACAACATCGGCGCTTTCACCGATTCGATGGCGCGCACACTGTGCTGGTCCGCCACCTGGCAGATGGTTCGCGCAGGCCAGATGCGCGCTCGCGACTTCGTCAACCTGGTGCTTCGCGGCATCCCGGGCGAGGATAAGCTCTCCGTCTTGGAGCGCGTCATCGCTCAGGCGGTCAGCGCCGTCAACGTCTACGCCGATCCTCAGTGGGCCGAGTCCACCGGCCGCGATCTGCTGGCTCAGGGTCTGTTGGACTACGCGAAGAAGGAAACCGACGCCGACCGCGCCCTGGTTTTCGTTAACGCTCTGGCTACCGTGGGCTCGTCGAATAGCGACGTCGCCGACGCACTGCGCGCCATCTACGCCGGCGACGCCGACAAGGCTGGCTTCCCCGCTGTCACTGTCGACACCGACATGCAGTGGCGCGCCTTGAAGGCTCTGGTTTCCGCTGGTCTCGAAGGCGAGGAGGCCATCGCAGAGCTTGAAAAGACCGACAATTCAGCACTCGGCGCACAGGCCGCCATCGCCTGCCGCGCCTCCGTGCCGACGCTCGCCAACAAGTCCCGCGTCTGGGCTGAGGCGACTGTCTCCGGCGACGACGCCCCATCGAACCTTGTCATTCGCCACCTGCTGGCCGGCTTCAACGCGCCGGGCTCGGGTGCAGTGCTCGCGCAGGCGCTTGACGACGACTCCCGCGCCACCATCAACGCGGAGCAGTCGGCAACCTCACTGTCGGAGCACTTCTTCGCTGTTGCCAACAGCTGGTGGAAGCAGTTCTCATCCGAGACGGCACAGACGCTGCTCGAGGGCTTCTACCCCACCTGGGAGATCAGTGATGAGGCAATTGCAGCCGCTCAACGTCTGCTCGACAGCGACGAGACTGCATCGCCGGTCAAGCGCATCATCTCTGAGCAGCAGTTCCTGGTGAAGCTCGCTCTTCGCGCCCGCGAGTTCGACGCGAAGTAACAAGTGATTTCGGCCGGCACTTTGGCCGTTATCGTTTTCGTGGCATCAAGTCGATAGACTTGGTGCCATGACAACTTCTCAGACGCTCTTTGACTCCGTCGGCGGCGAGGATGTCTTCAATCGCATCGTCCATGGTTTTTACACGCGCATGCGTTCCGATGACCTCATCGGCCCGATGTACCCCAGCGATGACTGGGAGGGCGCCGAGGATCGACTCCGCATGTTCCTCGTCCAGTACTGGGGCGGGCCGCGTTCGTACAGCGAACAGCGTGGTCATCCGCGCCTGCGCATGCGCCACATGCCGTTTTCCATCGGCGAAGCCGAACGCGACCGCTGGCTGGAGATCATGAGTGCCTCACTCGCAGACATTTCCGATGACGAGCTCCCCCGCCCCCAGCGCGAAGCCATGTGGAACCACATGGTGCAGGTTGCTGACATGCTCATCAACCGCTTCGACGCGCAGTAGGAATTAGGCCCTGCGCCGCTAGTTCAGCAGCGGCAGCACGCCAAAGGACTCGAGCGTAAAGATCGAGCCAAACCGCCCATCCAGCCGGTGCCACCGTCCCTTTGTGGACACGCGCACCGGCTCTTTTTCATCCGGTTGCTCCGGGATAAAGCCCATCGTGCACAGCGCAAACACGTCCCGCATGGTCACGTCCACCACGCTTTTCGACGTCTCCTGCGACTGCCCTTCCCCTGTATCAACAGTGGCTTCACCGGTACCGCCGCTGACAGTGAGAACCTTTTGGTCCAGCAGAGACGGTGGCATGCCCATCGGGCCGGAAGATTCGACGGCGACCGCGCGCCCCTGCTTCTCGAGAGTCCGGAAGGCAGTGGCTGGAACATAGTCGACAACCTGCCATCCTTCCGGCACTGGCAGGAATCCCGGCCAGGAGGACGCCGACTGCGCATGCACGCGGTATGGCATCGCGGTGAGCGAAGCTTCTTTCTCCTCTCCGTCCTCAGCAGTTTTTGCCTGCGCAAAGGCACGCACTGCGATGTCTTTAATCTCCGCGGCGGTGACGATGATGTCGTCGGGAAGCGCGTGCAGCGCAATCGTGCGCATGGCGAGCGGGCCGATTGGGGTCTTCACCCATACCTGCGACATTGCGGGCGCAGCGTTAGGCGCGGACGAGGAACTGATACCAGCGGCGGCGGTCTTACGTACTCGGATGCGTAGCAACGTGCTCTCGTCGAGGGCGTAGGCCTTATGGGCCAGGACGCCCAGGTTCTTCAGGGCATCGGGAGTGCCGAAGGTCAGCTCGGCAGCGGGATGAGAAGTGGTCACGGCGAATTACTTGTCCTGGTCTTCCTTGTTGTCTTCGATTGCGGGAGCTGCAAAACGCTCCAGTTCACGGCGGGCAGACGGGGAGAGCTCGACTGCCTTCGCAGTCTTGAGATCAAACATCACCATCACGGTTTCGAGCACAGCAACGATGTGATCATGCTGGTCGGAGATTGTCTGGCGAAGTGTGAAAGAGGTGCGACCGAAGTTGATGATCTCGGTCTCAACCACAACTTCCTGGGTGTCCGGCAAAATAGCGCGGACGTAGTCAATCTCCAGGCGACGCACCACTGCCGCAGGCATCCCTGCCCCGCCGCCGAGACCGCGCATCACAAAGTCCAGACGAGCCTGCTGGGCGTATTCCAGGAAAGCGGTGTTGTTGGCGTGGCCATACTGATCGAAATCAGACCAGCGGATAGCGACGTTGGTACGAAATGGTGCTGATTCAGTCATACCCAGAACTATAGGCGTTTTCTGGAGCTACGAGCCTGCGAATACGCGAAAGCCCGGGACCTGTGCACTGGTGCGAGCCAGTCCACAAGGTTCCGGACTTTGCCGTTGGCAAAAATCAGATTCGCGCGAAACAGATTATCGGGTCAGGCGACGGTGCGTGACGCGCGACGGGCGTGCAGCCTCCTCGCCGTAACGCTCAATCTTGTTCTTCTCGTAGCCCTCGAAGTTGCCCTCGAACCAGAACCACTTGCCCTCTTCGAAGTTGCCTTCCCATGCGAGGATGTGGGTACAGGTGCGGTCCAGGAACCAACGGTCGTGGGAAATGACCACGGCACAGCCCGGGAAGTTCTGCAGTGCGTTTTCCAGCGAAGACAGGGTTTCGACGTCAAGGTCGTTAGTCGGCTCATCCAGGAGGATCAGGTTACCGCCCTGCTTCAGGGTCAGCGCGAGGTTCAGACGGTTGCGCTCACCACCGGAGAGAACCTTCGACGGCTTCTGCTGGTCCGCACCCTTGAAACCGAATGCAGACAGGTACGCACGAGACGGCATCTCGTTCTGGCCGACCACGATGTAGTCGAGACCATCAGAGACAACCTCCCAGACGGTCTTCTCCGGATCGATGTTTTCACGACCCTGGTCAACGTAGCTGAGCTGAACAGTCTGACCGACCTTGACCTCACCGGAATCCGGCTGCTCCAGACCCACGATGGTCTTGAACAGGGTGGACTTACCCACACCGTTCGGGCCAATCACACCGACGATGCCGTTACGCGGCAGGGTGAACGACAGGTCCTTAATCAGGACGCGGCCATCGAAGCCCTTCTCCAGGTCCTTGACCTCAACAACCTGGTTACCCAGGCGCGGCGGGGTCGGAATCTGGATCTCTTCGAAGTCGAGCTTCTTGTACTGCTCGGCTTCCTCCACCATCTGCTCGTAGCGCTCCAGACGGGCCTTGTTCTTGGCCTGGCGAGCCTTCTGACCCGAGCGGACCCACGCCAGCTCGTCCTTCAGGCGCTTCTGCAGCTTGGCGTCCTTCTTACCTGCAACCTCGAGGCGCTCAGCCTTCTTCTCCAGGTAAGTCGAGTAATTGCCCTCGTACGGGTAGAGCTTGCCGCGGTCGACCTCACAGATCCAGCCAGCGACGTGATCCAGGAAGTAACGGTCGTGGGTCACGGCCAGGACGGCACCCGGGTACTTAGCCAGGTGCTGCTCGAGCCACAGCACAGACTCGGCGTCCAGGTGGTTAGTCGGCTCGTCGAGAAGCAGCAGGTCCGGCTCGGAGAGCAGCAGCTTTGCCAGTGCTACACGACGACGCTCACCACCGGAGAGGTGAGTAACCGGCTCGTCCGCCGGCGGGCAGCGAAGCGCATCCATTGCCTGCTCAATCTTGGAATCCAGCTCCCAAGCATCAGCGGCGTCGAGCTCCTCCTGGAGCTTGCCCATTTCTTCCATGAGCTCGTCGGTGTAATTGGTGGCCATCTCCTCGGCGATGGCTTCAAAACGAGCCTTCTTCTCGAAGATGTCGCCGAGGCCCTCCTCGACGTTGCCGCGAACGGTCTTCTCCTCATTCAGCGGAGGCTCCTGCAGCAGGATGCCGACAGTGGCGCCCGGCTCCAGGAAAGCTTCACCGTTACTCGGCTGATCAAGGCCAGCCATAATCTTCAGAATCGACGACTTACCTGCGCCGTTCGGACCGACCACGCCGATCTTTGCGCCCGGGTAAAACGCCATGGTGACGTTGTCGAGAATAACCTTATCGCCGTGCGCCTTGCGCACGTTTTTCATCTGGTAGATGAACTCACCCATGGTGGAATTTCGTCCCCTCGTAGAAAGGAAATAAGCAATCCCTGTAGAGGTTACGCATAGGAACCAAAAGGCACAATCTACATGGGCGTACCCGCAATCCTTTCCCACCAAAATCTCTGCCAGGCTCCTAGCAAAACTAGCTGCGAGATAACGCTGCCGAATCGTATGCGATCCCTCCCCTTTCTCAGCAGCGTCACCTCACGTGCAGTAATTACCCCTCCCCTCTTTCCGCTCTTTCAGCGGCTCCCCCTCATTCCGCTCTACAACGATGTACTGGCTCCTGGGTTAGAACGGCGCACTGACTCCTGCATCAGCCATTTCTCGCTGCTCCGAACTAGCTGCACCTGTGTTCCCCGCCTCACCAGCGCCGCCTGTACTAGCAGTGAAGGTGCGCACGGCCCCGGCCTGAGACGCAACTGTCTCAGTAACCGAAGCTTCCGAATCCCCAGTCGATGCCTCACCAAGACCAGTCGGCGACTCATGCGGCTTCTCAGTCATAGTCTTCACTGTTGCCAGGTGACGGCGCAGATTCGGACCTACCGCCTTAGCAATGATCTTCTGGCGCTGATGCTTCGTACCATCATCGCCCTCCCAGCGATCCGTACGAACGTGACCGTGGACAATGACGGCTTGGCCCTTCCACACCGTGTTATTCACGTTCTCGGCGAGCTTGCCCCAACATTCAACATCAAAATATGACGTCTCCGACTGCTCCCAACCATTCTCCCCCTTCCATGACTTGCTGGATGCCACAGAAAACTTGCAGACCTTTGCCCCAGAATTGGTGTTTCGATTTTCCACATGATGGACCACATTGCCCACCACGGTAATAACTGCCTCAGACATCGGGCTCCTCCCCCAAAGAAAGCGTTTACCTACTGCGGCCGAATAATTCGAAGGTGTCTCATTCGTGCCGTGCCAATTACTTTTCCGGCTTCGAGAAACAAATGAAAGAGGTACATAAAAAGCCTGTGGATAAGTTTGTCGAAAAGACAACTATCCACAGGCTACGTATGAAGTTGAGGGGCGAAGTCGCGGCAATCCTCGTCGTCAAGCATGCAAAATCAGCTTAACGACGCTACCTTCCGCGCCTCTTCGAGGCATCGATCGGATTATCCATGTGCACCGGATGCTGCGCGTCAACCTCCGAGGTGTAGTAATCGCGCTCATCCTCGCCACCAACACCGACCTGCTGGCTCATGCGAGCGAGCATTTCGTTGTAAGCGGCCAACTCCTCATCATTGTTGCGGTCTGCGACGCGGTCGTAGCGGGCTGCATCCTTTTCATCGGAACGCCGCCACTGTACAAACAGCGCAACGGTGACGATGTAGAGCGGAACCTCACCGGCAGCCCACGCGACGGCACCACCAACGTTCTGATCTTCCAGGAGATTCACTGCCCAAGGGAGATCCAGGCTGGCGTAGTAGGCCTCGGCAAGCACCTGCTGCGACTGCATCAGCGAAATACCGAACCAAGCGTGGAACGGCAACGACCCCATCAGCGTGACCAGCTTGACCGACGGCTCAATCTGCTGTGGTGCAGCATCGACACCGATAATGACCCAGTAGAAGATGTAACCGGAGATCAAGAAGTGGATGTTCATGAACACGTGGCCCGCGTGCTCATCAGCCAGGAAGTCGTAAATCGGTGTCATGTAGAGCAGGTAAAAGCCCGCGACGAACTGCACCGTTGCCACAACCGGGTGCGTGAGGAAACGCGACACCGGGTTGTTGATGAAGACCACCAGCCACTCACGAATACCAGGCAGACCATCGCGGCCGGCCGGCTTCAGCGCACGCAGCGCGAGCGTAACTGGGCCGCCCAGGACCAGCATGACCGGAATGCCCATGGAGTAAAGCATGTGGGCGATCATGTGAACCGAGAACAGAGCCGGCATGTACACGCCCAGCGCGCTGCACGAAGTAAACAGCAGCGTGGCACAGCCGGCGAGCCACCACAGGGTGTTGGACAGCGGCCAGGTACCGCCGCGCTTCTTCAGCAAGTAGAGCCAGTACAAGTAAATCCACGCGGCAATGATGGCGGCAGAGCCGAAGAAGATGTCAAAGCGCCACTGCGTGAACATGGCCTCCCAACCGAATGGGATCTCCAGGTTGTAACCTAGCTTGACCTGCATCTGCGTAATCGACGGCAGGCCCTCACCGCCGGCCTGCTCAGAGAAATTCGGTGGCGGCGGAGTACGGCCCAGAGCTACGGCAACGCCGATTGTCAGCGCCATGATGATGACCTCGACAATGGCCAGACGCCAGAATGGACGATTCGACTGAGCGCGCTCAATCTCCGGAATGGTGATCTTGCGGTGCACATAGCCGCATAGGCCCAGCAAGATAGTGAGAACGGCCTTGACCAGCACCATGATGCCGTAGTTGTTGCTGACCAGGTCAGACCAGTCAATGTTGATGGCTGCGTTAATGAAGCCGGAGGCAGACATGGCGATGAAAGCCACCAACGCCACGAAAGAATAGCGCTTCACTACCTCTGGCATCCATTCACCGCGACGACGCGCGTGGCCAACCAGCGCCATCAAACCGCCGACCCAAAACACAGTGAAGGTCAAGTGCCAGATGTAGGAGTTAGTGCCGTAGTCATGGGCACCACCGGAGGCATTGTGGCTTACAACCGCCAGCGGCATCATCGACACCAAGCTGATGGCGAAGAACACCGGCTGCCAAATCCACTTACGAGTCAGCGATGAACCAAGCGCCACAATGCCCGCAAAAATAGCTACCCACAGCCACGCCAAGCCCTCCTTGGTCTGCTCCAACGACACAGCCCAGTTACTCAGCTGAATCGTCGTCGACAGCGGCTGGCCCGACACATCGGAGAGCACCAGCGGAATCTCCATCAGCGCCATGAGGCCCCAGCCGAGCATGGCCCACATACCCGTGCGGGATGCCGTGTAGCCGTCGAGGCCCAAAGTGCCGTCGGCACGCTGCTTCGTACCGAAAGCGGCGAGCATAAACGAACCGACACCGAGGCAGGCGAGCAGCTCACCGGCCGCCTTCGCGAACGGGAACCCGAAGGTGGTGATTGTGCCGGGATCGGGAATACCCAACGTGGCGCGCGAATCCATGTTGAACGCCATCGAGAGCAAACCAGCTAGAACGCCGCCGATAAGTACAAAAACAACGTACCAACCAGCAGATTTACGGACTTTCTTATCCTTGCTAACAGGCGGAGAGGTCTCGGCCTTGGTCGTGGCAGTCATAGCCCTAAGCTTAGCGACCAAAGTCCCTAGAACAGAACCGGTTGTGATTGGCTACATTAGAGACGCTACAATGCTTTTCTTAGCTAGCCTCCATAGCTCAGTGGACAGAGCAGTCGGCTTCTACCCGATTGGTCGAGGGTTCGAATCCTTCTGGGGGCGCGTTTTCTACCCCCGTCTTGAACTGGTGTTTTACGAGTTCAGGCGGGGGTTTACTCTATCTAACTACCCCCGCTAATGTAGGCTCAGATTGGCTCTTGTTGGTTTAAATGCAGCGGAAATGCAGCGGATTTTGGGCATGAAAAAGGTGCCCCACCGGCCAGCTGTTCGGAAATCCCGAACAGCTCAAACCAGCGGGGCAACGGCTCTTCATTAGTTCTCGGTCGGTGGATTCCTGGCTGTCGGTAGCGCCTGCGAATCTCCCACACTTGGTGCCGCAAACCGGCGCTACATCCGAGCCCGTGAACTGGCTCAAGCACCCCGCTCTGGTAACCCGCATTCGACACCAGAGCAGAATATTCCGCAGCCCAGATAGCTGCCGGGCTACTCATCTCCCATACCAAGTACGCTGCAGCGGAAGCAATCTACGAACCAGCCACTGGGGCCATAGCCCGGGAATTTGATGTCGCCACTCAGCTACTGCCAGTGTGGCGAGAACTGCTCGAGAGAACACGAACATGCGGCGGGCGACGTATCGGGGGTGTTTTACACTAGGTTTTGAGGTCAAATTTACCCCCGTCGTGTGGTCAAAGATTGAAAACCATTCACCTTAACGCAGAATAAGGGCAGTCATAAAGAACGCCAAGAAAGGAATCATGCGATGGCCGCCCACACCGCCAAACGAGTCCTCATCATCGCAGCCTGTGTTGCAATTCCGTTCGCCGCTGCCTGCGGATCAAACAACGACCCCTCCCCATCAAGCAGCAACATGTCGACCAGCTCGACATCAACGCCCTCGCCGTCAAGCACCACGTCCACTGAATCCACCACTGATTCTCCGTCTGAATCATCAAGCCCAAAGAACAGCCCCAACCCCACCCTCGAGCACACCACCGAACCTACCTCTTCGCCCCGTGGAGGTGAGTCCACGTCCGCACGCCCAACCGGGTATACCGAAGCCCCAGGCCAAGCAGAACCATCTGAAATGAACAAAACCGTGGCATCCTGCGGCGACCCCGCTTTGCATGAGACCGGGACAACATTCTTCACCGACGGTTCAAGCGGCTGGACGCAGCAGTGCGCCTCCCAGATGATGGCGCAGCAGCCGGCGGCGACACCAGAACCAGCTCCGGCTCCCGCCGCGCCGGCTCCTGAACAGCAAGAATACTACGTAACCCCAGGCGCTTACTGTTCAGGAGGAGGAACAGGAGTCAGTAAGAACGGCACACCTATGACCTGCTCCGCCGGCCCGGACGGCCAAGCCCGCTGGCGCTCTCAATAAACAAAGGAAACGCAATGACTTTCGAAGACCGCACTACGCAAGCCGCCGCAAGGAAGCCGTTCTATAAGCGCTGGTGGTTCATCGCCGCGTCTTTTCTGCTTGTACTCTTCTTAGCATTACTAATCTTCACCCCAGCTCAAGAAAGTGCTCCGACAGACTCAGGTGACGTTGCTGAAGAGATCACCCTGCACCCAATTGGAGAACCAATCGAAGCACCTGGAGTCACCCTCACTGTCGAATCAGTCACACGTTCAGACAGTATCGAGCTCTACGCTGACGGATACAAACGCGGCTACATGCCAAATGAAACTCTCAACGCTGACAAAGGTGAATACGCCATCGTCAAAACTGACGTGAAGAACACCGGACAGTCCCCAATGGATCTCACATGCGGATTTGCCGTTCGAGCACTACTAATCAACACCGAAAATCAGGTTTACGACCCCATCGACAGTCTCTACCGCATTATCGATAACCCGGAATGCAATGACAGCCTAAACCCGGGGTTCGAGACACAAATGACTTGGGTGTACCAGATTCCATCGGACACCGAGCTTGGAGTATTTGGATTCACAAACCCAGATGTTAGCTATGACGATCTCGAGTTCGTCGATATTCGAGAATCGGAGTAAGCGAACTCGGAAAATAGGGCATTCACGCCGACTCATTTTCTTCACCGTCTGCCGAGCCACCAAAGAAAGGCAATAACCATGAGCATTGACCAAGCAGTCCAGAGTCTCGCCGCCAAGGTTCGAGAACTAAAGCCAATTATCGAAACGGAAGAAGCCACAAAAACGGCCTTTATCATCCCCTTCATAAGCACCGTCCTCGGCTACGACGTCACAGACCCCCGTGAGGTTATCCCGGAATATACCGCGGACGTGGGCGTAAAAAAGGGAGAAAAAGTAGACTTCGCCATCAAATCAGGTGATGACTTCCGATTCCTTATCGAATGCAAGAAAATCGGAGAACCGCTCCGACTAGATCACGCGAATCAGCTTGTCCGATACTTCAATGTCACAGATACCGAGTTTGCGATTCTTACCAACGGTGAAGTGTACGAATTCTATGCACAGCTAGACGCAGCGAATCGAATGGACGAAAAGCCATTCATGACAATCGACCTCGCTAACATCGATGCGCGTGTCTTCCCGCACCTCGAGATGTGCACAAAGACTCGCTTCGATTCTGAAACGATTGCGGCAAGCGCTGAGCAACTCAAATACATTTCTGAAATTCGCAAGGTTCTGGCATCACAGTTCAAGGAACCAGATGCTGATTGGGTTAGGCTCATCGCATCTCGAGTGACATCGCGCCGCATGACAGCGCAAAACCTTGAGATTTTCACCAAACTTGTCTCGACAGCTCAATCTCAGTTTCTTAAAGATGAGGCGAATCGTCGGTTGCGTTCGGCCCAGGATTTTGATGAAGTCCCAGGTGCGACACCGGCACCGTCGGCTGCTACCGCCTCCCCTGCCGAACCGGAGGAAACTGATGATTCCGGAATCGTGACAACGGAAGAAGAGTTGCAGGCATTTGGAATTATCCGCGCAATTTGCTGCAGCGAAGTCTCTGTTTCTGATGTGACCATGCGTGACGCGAAATCATATTGCGCAATTTTGTACCGCGATAACAACCGGAATCCGATTGCTCGTTTGTACTTCGACCGGCGCGTTCCACGTATCGGTATCTTCGATGCGTCGCGCACTGAACAAGTATTTGACCTCGGTGCGGTTGATGAGGTTTACGAGCATGCGCAGCTTCTTCGCGAGCGCTGTATAGCGCTTCGCGATCAGTAACGCCAATGGCGCAGCAGACATAAAAATAATGATAGGGGCGCTCGACCCGACACCAATTCAGGGAACGCCCCAGGATGCCGCTGCATGTGGAGCCGTACTGGGGTGGGTGGCGGATTGGCCGGATTAAACGCTCTGATGTGCAAGCCTGGCTGGCCGAGTTCAGCGCTGGCGCGTCGACGGTAAGGAAGGCGCACGCTTGTCTCGCGCAGGTTCTCGATGTCGCTGTTGGTGACGAGGTGCTGGCTTCCAACCCGGCGCGCGGTGTGCGTCTACCCCGCAAACCGAAGGCGAAAAAGGTGTACTTGACCGCCGAGCAGGTCAAGACCCTAGCCAAGGATTCTAAGCGCCCTGAGCTCATCTGGCTGCTCGCTATCACCGGGCTGCGGTGGGGCGAAGCCGCAGCGCTACGAGTCCGTGACGTTAACGTTCTGCGCGGCCGTGTACACGTGGAACGGAACGCTGTCACCGTCGGCAGCAGAGTCATTATCGGCACGCCGAAAACACACGAGCAGCGCACGGTGGCAGTGCCGAAGAAGGTCATGCGGATGCTCGAGCCACTGCTGAAGGATAAGCTGCCGGATGCGCTGTTGTGGCCGGCAGGCAATGGTGGGCCACTTCCGACACCTTCGAAGCCGGATTGGTACTACGGGAACCTTGAACGCGTAATGAAGGCGAATAAGGGGTTTCCGTATGTGACGCCGCATGGTCTGCGGCATGTGGCGGCAGGATTGATGGTGGGATCTGGTGCGTCGGTGAAGGTTGTGCAGTCGCAGTTGGGGCATGCGAGTGCGGTAATGACTCTTGATACCTACGCGGATTTGTTTGATGGTGATTTGGATGCGGTGGCGGACGTGATGGATGAGCAGCTGCGTGGCGTGATTTAATGCAGCGGAAATGCAGCGGTTTCCCGGTTTTTGCATGCGTTTCTGCTGTTCATAGCGTCTTCATGGGTGGGTTCGAATCCTTCTGGGGGCGCAAAAATAACCCGCCTGAACTGGTTTTATACCAGATGCAGGCGGGTTTTTACTTCTTAGTTCTTCTTGTTATCCGCAGGATCCGGGCGCAAGTAGCGGTCAACCATGTCGACGACCTCTTCGACAGATTCCTTGTCTAGCGTCGCGTCCTTGCCATCCGGGCGCCACACCAGCACCATCGTCTGAATCAGACGGTAAATGTTGCGCGCCAGCAGATATGGATCGTGCTCGCGAATAGTGCCGTCTTCCTGCCCGTGACGGACACCGGGGAGAATGAATTTCTCCACAATTTCCAGCTGTGTATCGCTCATCTCTCCAGTGAGCGCTTCTAAGACACGGTCGGGATCTGTCTTGACCAGGCCAGGGAAAAAGTCACTTTCGATGATGCGTTGAACGACGATTCGAATACGCAGCAACATGCGAGCGCGCGAATCGCCAGGGACATAGCGGAGCCCCTCAAGCATGTGCAGGATTTCGCGGTTGGTCACTTCCCCCAGAAGCTCACCAATGTCAGCGTATCGACGATATACGGTCGGACGCGAAACTCCTGCCTTGCGAGCAATTTCTGCAATCGAAGTCCTACGCAAGCCCACAGTCATTACGCTTTCGCGCGCAGCGGCAATGATGACATCATCGACGGATGGTTTCTGTGCCGCGGTGGTGCTTTGAGCAGCGTCGCCAACACGCCTCGTCTCATCCATGTAACTATTTCTCCCGTTGGAATCCGAACTCAGAAGTAATTTTATCAGGCAAATAGGTCGATTTAGTTCATGCCCCGTTGCCCAATTCTAAGATCTTTCGTTCCAGTTAATTTCGTTTCCCCCACAATTCGCTCCACAAACCACACGGCAATCCACACGCCCGACCACAGCACAATCCACATCGCTAAGCTGGGCGTAGTCAGCGTGTGCCCACAGCCCAGTCCGGGCACAAAATGAGGCGCACTGCCGAATCATGCCGAATCTCAGCGAAAGGTGAAATCATGGCTCAGCCCGATCCCGATCTCAAGCTCTCCCCTGAGCTCGACCGCATCGTGTGGATTGACTGTGAGATGACGGGCCTCGAACCCGAGCGCCACGTCATTGTCGAAATCGCGGCTCTCGTCACCGATGCCAACCTCAACGTCCTCGGGGAAGGCGTGGACATCGTCGTGCACGCGTCCGAGACCGAATTGGCGCAGATGGATGATTTCGTCACCAAGATGCATGCGAAGTCCGGCCTGGATCAGGAGATTCGCGACAGCAAGACTAATGTCGCCGACGCCGAACAGGCTGTTTTGGACTACATCCGTCAGTGGGTTCCCGAGCCGCGCACCGCCCCACTGGCAGGCAACTCGATTGCCTCCGACCGCAAGTTCATCCACCGCTACATGCCAGAGCTCGACCAGCACCTGCACTACCGCATGATTGATGTCTCTTCCTTCAAGGAACTTGCCCGCCGCTGGTACCCCCAGGTCCTCAAGGGCGCTCCAGAAAAGGGTCTCGCTCACCGAGCTCTTGCAGATATCAAGGAGTCGATCCGCGAGCTGGACTACTACCGCCGCGCCATGCTTCTGCCCCACCCCGGCCCCGAAGGCGACGCTATTTCTGCCGCAAGCAAGGAATCGACGGAAAAGTACGGTGAGATTCGCGGCTAGCTCGCTTTACGACGACCCAAACCCCACCCTTTCCCAAATTTATCCGGGTTGACCTGCTGTTTTTGTTTCCAGCCCACTGTGGGCTACCATATAGTTCGCTGCAGAGATGAGCTGAGAATACAGCTCCTTTAATGCGGTAATGGTGACTGTAGTTCAGTTGGTAGAGCACCAGGTTGTGATCCTGGGTGTCGCGGGTTCGAGTCCCGTCAGTCACCCCAAGTAGAACCCTCGGCCAGGTTTTTCCGGGCCGAGGGTTTTTGTGTTTCCGCCCGGCGCGTCGCCGGGGTGGGCCTTTTTGCTGCTAAGTCCCCCCCCCATAGTCACTACCGAGTAGCCACCAAGCCTGCATCCGCGGACTGCAGCTTGCCGTCAACCATCTCCACGATTCGGTCGGCACCGTGGAGCTGCCCCAGGTCGTGGGTGATGTACAGGGTGGCCACACCCATCTTCCGCGTCACATCCATAATCAGTCGCGTCACCGCCCCTGCACTCTTCTGATCCAAAGCCGCGGTCGGTTCGTCGACTAGCAGCACTTCCGGCTCATTCATCAGTGCGCGCGCAACATTGACGCGCGCCTGCTGACCACCGGAAAGCTGGCTCACGCGACGTTCTCCCAGCCCAGCCAGTCCGACTGCCTCTAGCAGCTCATCCGCGCGCTTCTCCGCTTCACGACGGCCACCCGCGGGCCACCCGAAAACACGGCCCAGTCGCCGCATTGCGATGAGCTGCTGCTTAACCGTCAGCGCTGGCAGAAGATTCGGCTGCTGGAAAACAATACCGATGTGTTCGCGACGAATCTTGGCAGCATCCGCGCCGCGAGCGCTCAAATCAATGGCCTTCCTTTCCGCACTCTCGTCCGCGCCTGCACCGTTCGCGTCCTGTTTGTTGGAGTACAGCGTGACATGTCCGGTATCGGCACTCTTCAAACAACCTGCGATGGTCAACAGAGTCGACTTGCCGGAACCCGATGGTCCGACCAGTCCCACTACCTCGCCTGCCCGGATCTTCAGCGAGATGTCATCCAAAATGGTGCGTTTGTTGTCGCCATCTTGGACGGTCAGCGAGATGTTCTTTAGAGCGAGTGCCACGGGAGCCTGGTTGTCGATGTAGGTAGTCATTTTGTCCTCAATTCCTCAATTCCTCAGTTGCAGGTTGTGCATGATTAACGCGATGTGAGTGTTCTGTGGGAAGCCGCCGTGCTAGGCCGTACTAACGAGCCACTACGCATTCGCCAATGCGGTGGTCGGATCGACGCGGAATACCGGCACCAGTGCCAGCAGCGCACCAACTACGCCGGTCACGGCCAGAATGAGCCCCGGCACGACGGTCGTGGAAGCATCGACCACAATTGGCATGACGTCGCCGCTCTGCAGAGCCCAGCCCGCCGCTGCAGTCACCGCAACACCGCCGCCGACTCCGATTGCCAGCACGGCCAGGACCTGCGCCAGAGAGTCAGCCACCAGCACGGAGCGGGACGCACCGAGCGCCGAGGAAATGGCCACACCACGCAGTCGTTGAACAGTCCACACTGTGAAGAACGCGCCTACCACCAGCGCAGAAATCACATACAGCATCGAGGTCATCGCGTTCAGCGAGGTCTGCTCGCCCTGATAGGAAGCCGACAGGTTATTGCGCTCGCCGTCGCGCAGAATTGTTCCTTCCGGGACATTCGGCAGCTGCGTCGCAGACTCGTCGACAACCATCGCCGCCGGCACCATCTGCCCCGGTGTCAGGTCTTCCATCACACCGCGCCCGGCATAAATGACCGCTTGGTGGTCCAACCACTTATCCCCCGCCACGCGCGCAACGGTGGTCTCGTGCTCGCCCATCGCGCCAGACAGGGTCAGCGAGTCACCTTCCGCAATGGCGGTTTCACTGACACCGTCGGTGACGGCCACCTGGTCGTCGTTAAGCGAAAAGTCGGAGATGACGGTGACGGGCGTTTCATCGACGCGCGCACGACTGACGTAGACATCGCGGATGGTGGCGTTGTTATCGTTCGCCCACGTCTGGACGCTCTTTCGCGCCGTCTCGCCGATGCTTGACGACGACAGCGACGTAGCCCCCTCCGAGATGACGACGGCGTCGTTTTTGCCGTAGACCTCGTCAAGTGCGGAGACGGACTGGGCTGACAGTCCGGCAGCCAAAGCCGAGAGGAACGTGACCATCACAGCAATCATGCCGACGGTGATGGTGATCAGTGCGGCACGGCCTGGAGCGGCTCGAAGTTCTTTCATTGACTGGTACATACTCATTATGGTCGTGGATTCAAAGGCGGATTTAATCGCCAGGGAGGTTGAACTTCGTCTCCAACTTTCGGTTGATGTTGACAATTCCGGCTTGTCAGCGGTGTTTTGGCAGGTGGAACTGCCCTAAGCTCGAGAGCGTGGATACTCCTGAGACCCTGAATCGCAGCTGGCAATTACTGCGGTTTGCCCTGGATGTTTTGGTGCTGGTGCTGCTGGCGGTATGCGTGGTTCCGGATCCGCAGTGGCGAATCATCACCTATGCGGCGTGCTTTCTAGCGGTGTACATTGCAGGTTCCATTGGGCCGATTGGGCAGGCTCGGCATGGCAACGTAGCCAACGAGGTCGCGCTGACTAAGCCGCGTGGCCTGCTGTTGGGCTGGCTTGTGATTCTGCTGCTGTGCTGGGCGGCGTTGGCGTTTGCAACGCTGGACGCCTCGTTCCTGGTTTTCCCACTGTTTTTCGTAATTTTGCAGGTAACCGGCGGCCTTATGGCCGTAATCATGGTGGCGGCGACAACGGCGACGGCAATTGGCGCCATCGCTATCCATACTCCGCTGACATTTGGTGGTGTCCTCGGCCCCATTCTGGGTGGGACGTTTGTACTCACGGTGGGGCTGGGGTTCCGGCTCCTGCAGAAGGAGACTATCGAAAAGACCAAGGCGCTGGAGGAGCTCTCAGCTGCCCGCGCCCACTCGGAAGCACTGTCCCGTCGTGCCGGTGAGCTGGACGAACGCGCACGCCTCGCAGCCGATATTCATGACACCGTGGCGCAGGGGCTTTCCTCCATCCAGCTGCTGCTGCATTCGGTGGAGTCCCGCATGAAAAGTGCTCCCACTCAGCATGACCAGACCTCGGTGGATTCGCTACAGCTCGCCCGCAAGGTTGCGGCCGACAATCTCGCCGAGACCCGGCGCATCATCGCAGCACTTCAGCCGGCTCCCCTCGAAGGCGCAGACCTATCCGGTGCGTTGGAGAAGGTCTGCTCCTCCACGGTGCTGGGCGATGCTGTCAGCTTCTGCGTCGACGGCACACCCACGCGGCTGCCGGCCACCGTCGAAGCAACCATTATCAGGGTGGCCCAGGCGAGCTTGGCGAACGTCGTCAAGCATGCACACGCCACGCGTTGCCGTGTCACCCTGACCTACCAGCCCGACGAGGTTCTGCTCGACTGCGTCGACAACGGCATCGGCTTCGACCCCACCGCACCAACTAACGACGACAGCGTGGGGATCGCCAACGCGCGCCGACGCGTGGAGAAGCTCGGCGGCACCTTCACCATCGAGTCGGAACCGGGGCGTGGCTGCGGTGTCAGCGTCAGCATCCCGCACGAGCTCGCCTCTTAAAGCCCCGCGCCTGGTATGCAGGTAGGAAACGACCATTCACATCACCCGAGGAGTTAGCCAGGTGACCAAGCCCATCGGAGTCCTCATCGCCGACGATCACCCCATCGTCCGCGCTGGTCTTCGCGCAGTCGTTGAATCGGCGCCGGATATCGTCGTGGTTGGCGAGGCGGCCAGCGGTGACGAGGCGGTCGAGAAGGTGCGCGCATCGCTTGACGACGACTCTTGCGACCACATCGATCTGGTACTCATGGACCTTCGCTTTGGTGAGGCCCCTGGCACTGCTACCCGCGCAGGCGGAGTTGATGCCACCGCAGCCATCCGCGCACTGGCCGGGCGCGGCGCAAAGGCTCCAGAAGTGTTGGTGGTGACCAATTATTCTTCGGACTCCGATGTGCTCGGCGCTGTCACCGCAGGCGCAGTTGGTTATCTGCTGAAGGATGCCGCTCCGGAGGAGCTCATCGATGGTATCCGTCGTGCCGTTCGCGGCGAGACCGTGCTGAACACACAAGTGGCCGGGCGCTTGATGGGTCGGATGCGCAACCCCAATACAGCACTAACCCCGCGCGAACTCGAAGTGCTCGAGTTGGTCGCGCGGGGTATGTCGAATAGAAAAATTGCAGAACAGCTGGTGCTCACCGAAGCGACTGTGAAATCGCATCTGGTACATATTTTCACCAAGCTAGACGTCAGCTCCCGCACCGCGGCTGTTGCTCGGGCGCAGGAGCTGGGAATGTTGGGTGATTAGGAAACGGACTAACCCGCGTGGCTTAAATGATGGCCTCACTTAGAGGACATGGACTACCAAGAGCTGGTCTCGTCGGCGTTGCCCTTCTTCCAGGTCTCCCACGGGATGTTCCAGTCACCGAGTCCATCAACACCGGAGAGCGTCTCACCAATCGTATTCTTCACAATCACGATGTCACCGCGCTTAGTGTTGTCCAGGAACCACTTAGCGTTGGCGTCAGTGACGTTGATGCAGCCGTGAGACTGGTTGACGCTGCCCTGTGCCCACGTTGACCACGGTGCACCGTGGACGTAGATACCGGAGTAAGACATCTGCGTTGCATAGTTAACCGGCGTGACGTAGCCACCGTTTTCCAGAGACAGGCCGTAGGTACGAGAGTCCATCACCATGGTCTCGTTGCGATCACCGATGATGTACTGGCCATTCGGAGTCGGGTGAACATTCGACCCCATAGAGATAGGCATGGAGTTTACGACTTCACCGTTCCTCTTAATGACCATGGTCTTCGTCGCGTCATCAGCGATAGCAATGACTTCATCACCGATAGTGAAGCTGGTTTCGGCGGACTCCGCACCGTACATATCGTCACCAAGATCCGTGCCGTAAATATCGGACTTCACGGTAACCTTGGTCCCCGGCTTCCAGTACTCCTTTGGACGCCAGCGCACCTCACTGTTATTCAGCCAGTAGAAAGCGCCTTCCACCTTAGGCTCGGTGGTCACCTTAATTGCTTCCTCAGCAGCCTTGCGGTCCGAAATACTCGCGCTGAATTTCACAGCAATAGTCTGACCGACACCCACGGTGGAACCATCCAGCGGGGACAGGTAACCATTTACCTGAGAAGTCGGCTCGACGGTGGTGAAAGAAGTAGCCAGCTTTTCTGTGCCCGAGGTGGCGTTAATCTCATAGGTCTTTGAGTAGCCCAGGGGTTCTGCAGTGGTCCACTTGGTACCACTGGAGTCGAGCTTGCCCTTGACCTCTTTGCCCTCAGGGTTGGTCATAACAACCTTGTCCAGGCGATGTCCCTCTTCCACCTGAACCGAAATCGGGTCAACCACCGAAACATCGGTGGCGTCGTCCTTCACACTGGCGACAAGACCAACGTCTGGCTTCTCCGCCTCTTGCTGCTCGGCATTATCTCCGCCGACGGTACAAGCAGCTAGCGAGATGGTGGTCGCAAATGTCACCACCGCCATCGACAGGCGCTTAAAAGATTGCCGCATGATCGTGCTTCACTCCAACAGTGCAATTATTAAGTAGTAAGTCCCGGGGACACACTGCGACACACAGCGGAGTCCTGCTACAGCCCCTGGTGCGCCCTCGAAAAAGGTCAGACTGCCCTGCAGCGGCACTAGCCACCGATAAAACGCTCGCCCTAACTGAAAAGCCTTATTGACTGCCCAATCGCAGTCATCAACCCCTCACAGGGCGCAGCACGCAAAGTAGCCCAACGGTTCCTACAGTTAACCCTCTGGAAAATTGCTGTGCAACCCCAAAAAACCGGGGCACTTCAACCGACCTGGGAAAACAGCGCCCCCTTGAAGCTGCGTTACCGAAAAGTAATCAGTTCGCTATTCAAAAGTGCCACCGGACGCTTCCGGACGTTACTGAACACTGTCGAACGTAACTCCGACATCTATGCACACTCCCAACGTCGATGGCATTGATACAGGCCCTACCCCACTTTGAGGATTTCCAAACTTTTTTTGAACTTTTTTCAAACGGTTGCGCAAAACCTTTCAAAAAACATGCAAAAACATCAATTCAAAAACAGCATCTGACCAGCCGATTTTACAAACAATCAGAAACCTGGTTATATATCTTCTCGTTGCCGGCGAGGAGCTCACACAGAGAGCACCAAGCAGGAAACAGTAAGCGCCATTAGCTCAACTGGCAGAGCAGCTGACTCTTAATCAGCGGGTTCGGGGTTCGAGTCCCTGATGGCGCACAATACAGACCGGGAAGGTAGAAATACCCTCCCGGTCTTTTTGTGCATAACAAGCGTAGGCGCCAACTTGGGGTTAAGTAAAGAAAAGTGTGTCTTTTCCGGGCGTGTTGCGGTTATTTGATCCAGCCTTTTTGGATGCCGAGGTTGTGTTGGTAGCTGGTGTCGATGGCGGTGTCGTATTCTGCTGGTGCACCGATGTCATTGGTAGTGGCTGTGGTGTTGTGGGTGATCAGGTCTGTTGCTGTGGAAAGTGCGTCTTGACCCCATCGTTGGTCCCTGGCGATCTTGACCGGATCGTCAGGGACTTCTGTATGTAGATACAGCCACCAATCCATCACTGTGCGTTGATGCGGTAGTGATAGTCCGCGGTGTCTGCGGGCTAGTTCTTTTATGGGGGCGTTGATGCCACCTTCGAGGCTGTTTGTTGTTGCTGCAAGGTTGTCGGGGTCGATGGTTGTTGGTGGGGGTTGCAGGTAGGTAAACAGCAGGTCTCTGCGGTGCAGAGATAGCAATGATTGATAGGCCGCTCGGACGCGTTGGTGGGTGTAGACCTTGGTGTAGGCGCCGGTAGCAGGGTCTTTGATGGTGGTTTTCTCGTTCATCCATTCCCGGTAGGTGTGGTCGAATTCGTGCAGGTGGGCGACCCATGTGGATGCTTGGTCAAGGTCGGTGATGCGAGTGAGTTTCAGGGCTAGGCGGTAGAGGGTTTTGCCGGCATCGGTGCGGGGGTTGCTGGTGGTGTGGCGGCGGACTGTTCGTTGGGCGTGGACGAGGCAGCGTTGGATGCGTGTTGTTGGCCAGCAGTGGTGGATGGCTGATTGGGCACCTTGTCCGCCGTCTGTGACTGCGATTAGTGGTGCGGCAATGGGGCGTAGGAGTTCGGTGTAGGCGGCGGTGGTTTCGTGTCTGGCCCAGGTCCAGTTGATGACGTGGGTTTTACTGGCTGCGATCAGGAGGCATCCGGACTTTAGATAGGTCGCGTCGAGGAAGATTTGGTCATGGATGCGGAATGAGTCGATGGTGGGTGTGGGGATGATCCACCAGCACCATCGGAATCGGTGGTGCATGGTTTGCCTGGTTACGCCATGGTGTGCGGCGAAGGTGGTTAGAGATTGGGTGCCGGTGGCCCATTGGATGAACAAAGCCATGGTGGCGGTGTTTTTGTTGTGGGTTTGGGTGTTGCGGGTAAAGGAGTGTCCGCAGTGGGTGCAGCGCCAACGGGTGGTTGATTTGCTGGTGGTGCCGTTTTTCTTTGTGTTGTTGCCGCATAGTGGGCAGCTGGGGCGGTTGGTGGTCATCCTTTAATCCAACCGGTGTGCGGTTAGCACAAATGTGGCCGGAGGTGCGGGATGGTGTGGGTAATAGCTTTCGGGGAGCTATTCTTTGGTGATTTGTGGTGTGTGGTCTGGGGTTATGGTGGCATGCGGACACACTTTTCTTTACTTAACCC